>CBFCZJ010000173.1:0-7834 GCA_965602445.1 uncultured Desulfobacterales bacterium
GCTTTCATATTCAACAGGCAGCATTCCATAATTTTAGGCATGAAAGCTCATTTTAGGCATTTCCTATCTCAGCGCCCCGGCCTCTGACCTGGATAAAAGGCCGGCTATTGCTCCCTGGACCCGATACCGGCTTTATAAAATTCACGATTGAGCCTGGCGATGTTGGCAATGGAGATTTCCTTGGGACAGGCCGCCTCGCATTCCTTGTGGTTGGAACAGTTGCCAAAGCCCAGCTGGTCCATGGTTTTCACCATAAAAAGCGCCCTCCGGGCCGCTTCGGGCCGCCCCTGGGGCAGCAGCCCCAGGTGGGATACCTTTGCCCCGACAAAGAGCATGGCCGATGCGTTCGGACAGGCCGCCACGCAGGCGCCGCATCCGATGCAGGCGGCTGCATCAAAGGCCATCTCCGCATTTGTCGGTGTCACCGGCAGGGTGTTGGCATCCGGGGCGCTGCCGGTATTGACCGAGATGTAGCCCCCGGCCTGAATCAGCCTGTCCAGTGCACTTCGATCCACCACCAGGTCCTTGATGACTGGAAAGGCCCGGGCCTGCCATGGTTCGATGAAAATGACGTCGCCGTCTGAAAAGTGCCGCATGTGAAGCTGGCAAAGGGTGGTCCCCTTTTCCGGTCCGTGGGGCTGACCATTGATTACCGCGCCGCAGGCGCCGCAGATCCCCTCCCGGCAGTCGTTGTCAAAGGCGACCGGTTCCTTGCCGTCCAGGGTCAGCTGTTCGTTGACGACGTCGAGCATCTCCAGAAACGACATGTCTTTGGAGATGTTCGTGGCATTGTAGGTCTCGACCCGACCCTTGGTTTTGGCCCCTTTCTGACGCCAGATCTTCAGCGTGATATTGATCGTCTTGCTCACTTGTAGCTCCTTTGTGCAAGGTGGACGTGTTCGAAGTCCAGCGGCTCCTTGTGCAGGACCGGTTCGTTTCCGTCTCCGTCAAACTCCCAGGCGGCAGCGTAGCTGAAGTTCTCGTCGTCTCGCAGCGCCTCGCCTTCCTCGGTCTGGTAGGCTTCGTTGAAATGGCCGCCGCAGGATTCCTGCCGCTTCAGGGCGTCGATGACCATCAGCTCGCCGAACTCAAGAAAGTCGGCCACCCTTCCGGCCTTTTCGAGGCTTTGGTTCAGGTCCTCGTTGATGCCGGGAACCAGTACGTTTTTCCAGAACTCTTCCCGAAGCGACCGGATCATCGACCGGGCTTTTTCCAGGCCCTCGTTGTTTCGGGACATCCCGCAATATTCCCACATGATATGACCCAGATCACGGTGGAAATCGTCGACGGTCCGTTTTCCGCCGACGGCCAGGAGGCGGGAGATCCGGTCCTTGACCTCTTGGGCGGTCTGTTCGAATGCCGGGTGATCGGTGGTCACCTTGTCCCAGGATTCTCCCACCAGGTAGCCTCCGATGGTGTAGGGGATGACGAAGTATCCGTCTGCCAGCCCCTGCATCAGGGCGCTGGCCCCGAGCCGATTGGCCCCGTGGTCGGAGAAGTTGGCTTCTCCCAGCACAAAGAGGCCGTCCAGGTTGCTTTTGAGGTTGTAGTCGACCCAGAGGCCCCCCATGGTATAGTGGACCGCGGGATATATCTTCATCGGCACCTGGTAGGGGTTTTCGGCGGTGATCTTTTCATACATCGCAAAGAGATTGCCGTATTTTTTCTCGATGGTTTCTTTGCCGTCCCGGGAAATGGCATCTCCAAAATCGAGATAAACCGCCAGGCCGGTTTCGCCGACCCCGCGTCCTTCGTCGCAGACGGCCTTTGCGTTTCTGGAGGCCACGTCCCGCGGCACCAGGTTGCCGAAGCTGGGATATTTGCGCTCCAGGTAATAGTCTCTTTCCGATTCGGGGATTTGGCCGGGCGGTCTGTTGTCTCCGGCCTTTTTGGGGACCCACACCCGGCCGTCGTTTCGAAGGCTTTCGCTCATCAGGGTCAGTTTCGACTGGTAGGTGCCGTGGACCGGTATGCAGGTCGGGTGGATCTGGGTAAAGCAGGGATTGGCAAAGAAGGCGCCCCGGCGGTAGGCCCGGTAGGTGGCGCTGACGTTGCAGGCCATGGCGTTGGTGGACAGGTAAAACACGTTTCCGTATCCGCCCGTGCACAGCAGCACCGCATGACCGGCATGGGTTTCGATCTCGCCGGTGATCATGTTGCGCGCCACGATCCCCTTGGCCTTGCCGTCGACCAGCACCAGATCGAGCATCTCCCGGCGCGGGAACATTTCGACCTTTCCGGCCGCGATCTGGCGCATCATCGCGCTGTATGCCCCCAGCAGCAGCTGTTGTCCGGTCTGGCCGCGGGCATAGAATGTGCGGGATACCTGGGCGCCGCCGAAGCTGCGGTTGGCCAGAAGTCCGCCGTATTCCCGGGCAAAAGGAACGCCCTGGGCCGTGCACTGATCGATGATGTTGTTGCTGATCTGCGCCAGGCGGTAGACATTGGCCTCCCGGGACCGGAAGTCGCCGCCTTTGACCGTATCGTAAAACAGCCGCCAGATGCTGTCCCCTTCGTTGGTGTAGTTTTTTGCGGCGTTGATCCCGCCCTGGGCGGCGATGCTGTGCGCCCGCCGGGGCGAGTCATGGTAACAGAATGCCTTGACCTTGTAGCCGAGCTCGGCCAGGGATGCCGCCGCCGACGCCCCGGCCAGGCCGGTACCCACCACGATGATCTCATACTTTCTCTTGTTGGCCGGGTTGACCAGCTTTAGGTTGAAACGATGCTTATCCCACTTTTCCGTAATGGGACCTTCGGGAATTTGGGCATCCAGTGACATGTCGGTTCCTTTCGGGGCGGTCTTTTTTTACACCATAAAGGTAATATACAAGGGGATGAATCCGAAACCGACGCCAAAGACGATGCTGACCACGAGTCCTGCCCCGGTGATGATCGGCATGTATTTGGGATGATTGGCGCCGAGGGTTTGAAACAGGCTCCAGAAGCCGTGGCTGACGTGCAGTGCCACCACGATCATGGCGGCCACGTAGATCGCCACGTAGGCCGGATTTTGAAAAGAGCCTGCAACGATATCGAAAATGGTGGTCGAGGTTTTGTCTACGAAGGAAAAATTCGTCAGGTGGAAGATCACGAAAAGAAGGATCAGAAAACCGGTGTAAGGCATCGTGGCCGAACCGATGGTTCGCCCCCCCGAGCTTTTGTAGACCTGGTACCGCTTGGGCCGGGCCTGCCAGTTCTGGTAAAAGAGCAGCAGACCGGTGAACACGTGGATCACGGCCAGCGCCAGCAGACCCAGTTCGAACACCGTCAACAACGGCCCCAGTGCATGCAGGTGCAGGGCATAGTTGTTGAAGGCATCCTTGCCGGCGTAAATCGACAGGTTTCCTGCCAGGTGGGCGGTCAGAAACCCGATAAAGCCGAGGCCGGTGACGGCCATCAACAGCTTTTTCCCCACTGATGATCCGAAGGTTTGGGTAATCCAGTTCATTGACTTCCTCCCGTCGACGGCAGCTATAGAAAGCAGCGATATGAAAAGGAACGATTGAAAACGCGGTAACCCGCGTCAGTGTTTGGCGGCATCCGGCGCATTAAAAAATGGTGTAAAAAAATGAACAAGAGAATTTATTTATGAGGGTCCATCGGTGGTGTCAATATAATTTTGCATCCACCAGGCGTCCCTTTCCGTGTTACCGATCCGTTCGAGGAGCTGCTTTCCCACATCCGTCCGGATCCGGGGCACCACGTAGTCCATCCAGACCTGTGCGGGTCGGTAGCCGCGGTCGATGAGGTCTTTGAGTTCCAACACCAGCGCGATCTGATCGGCATCCTTGGCCAGTCTGGCTTCCCGGGTCTTTCCTTCGTTGAACTCTTCGATCAGCGAGGTGATATCGCCTCCAAAAGGCACCCCGTCGGTAAGGTCCCGCACGGCCCGCGCTTCGTCGGCCTGCACGTATTTTTTGTGAACCGTGTTCAGGTCGCCGATTCGGGCCTCGGGCATGTCGTGGAGCAGGCACATGGCCAGAAGCCGCTCAAGGCTGGCTTCCGGTGCCATCTTTGCCATTACGTATGCGATAAAGGTGACAATGAAGGAATGCTCGGCCACCGACTCCCGGCCGTCGCCGAGATAAGGAAAGCCGGACCGCGGGAGTTCCTTGAGAAACTTGGCTTCAAAGAGAAGATCTGCGATTCGATCCATGCAGGGCGTCCTTTCGGTCTGCTTGACAGGTTATGGAACTTCGTATAGCTTGCAGGGTCTAAAATCGCAATACTGGAGCAATTCTATGACCCCCGACAGTTTGAATGTGTTTAAGATGATCCTCGATGCGGGACTGATGGTCCAGTTCGTGCTGCTGTTGCTGCTGTTTTTTTCAGTCACGTCTTGGGCCATTATTCTGATCAAGTTCAGATACTTGAGGCGCGCCTTTGCCGAATCGGCCGGGTTCACCGAGTTTTTCTGGAAGAGCCGGAGCCTTTCCGATGCATTTGCCCGATCCAAGCAGCTGCGGAGCAGTCCGGTGGCGCGTATTTTCCGCATCGGCTACCTGGAGCTCAAAAAGCTCGACCAGTCCGGCATCCCGTTGTCTTCCCGCGGCACGGAGGCGAGGGAGGAAGAACCCGGCGGCCTCGGCTCCCGTTTTACCGGCTTGGACAACGTCCAGCGGGCCCTTCGGCGGGCCACTCGCTCCGAAGTGACCAAAATGACCCAGATGGTGCCTTTTTTGGCCACCACCGGCAACACCACCCCGTTTATCGGCCTGTTCGGCACGGTCTGGGGCATCATGAATTCCTTTCACGGAATCGGGCTCCGGGGGTCGGCAAGCTTGGCCGTGGTGGCGCCGGGAATTTCCGAGGCCTTGGTGGCCACGGCGGCGGGCCTGGCGGTGGCCATTCCGGCCGTCATTTTTTTCAACTACTTCATGAACCGCATTCGAGTGCTGGAAAGCGAACTGGAAAGCTTTTCCGCCGATTTTATCAACATCATCGAGCGGGAGATGCTCCGGCGGGAGGGAGGGGCGCTTGGCGACGGCCGGTAACAGCGACAGACTGATGTCCGACATCAACGTGACGCCGTTTGTGGACGTCATGCTGGTGCTGCTGATCATTTTCATGGTCACCGCCCCGATGATGGTCCAGGGAGTCGACGTCGATCTTCCGGAAGCCTCGGCCGAACCGATGCCGACGGAGACCGAACCGTTGATGATCAGCATCGACAGGGATGGGCGCACGTATATCGACGATGTGCCGATAGAAATCGGGTTTCTGGGAGACAAGTTGGACAAAATCCTGGAGGGCAGGGGAAGCCGGGAGGTATACTTGCGCGCCGATAAGACGATTCCCTACGGCGTTGTGGTGCGCGTCATGGCCGAAATCCAGGCGGCGGGGGTTGAAAAACTCGGCATGGTCACCGTGCCCGGAGGCGGTGGCGAAGAAGAGGAAAAATGAAACGAAAGTCCTGGAGCCCGACGCTGCTTGAAGAGTCCGCGGTTCTCGCCGCCTTTCGGAGGCTCCTGAAGCAACCTCTTCGAGCGGTTCACAAGCCAAGCCTCCGGCGCTGCCGGAGGTCATGACGTGGCGTCGGCAGAGAAACACTCCTTTGCCGGTTCGGATGACGGCACCCGCATGTGGGCGGCCATGATGGCCGTGTCCTTTGCCTGCCACGTGGCCTTTTTTGTCATGATGCACTTTCTGCCCGCTCTGCGGCCGGAAAAGAAAAGAACCCTGCCGCCGGCGGTCAGCGTCACCATGGTCAGCCTGCCGCAGGCAGAAGCGCCGAGCGCGGCCCCGGCCAAGCCGGCCAAGACCCCGACGCCGAGGGTTCAGCCCGCTCCCCCGAAACCGGTAGAGCCCCCAAAACCCAAAATGCCGGCGCCCGAGATGCCGGCGCCGGAGACGCCGCCGGCGCCGAAGGCCAAACAATCCCTGAAGAAACAAACCTACCGCTCCTCGAAAGTGGTCGACAGCGCCATATCCCGGATCGAAGAAAAGGTGGAGCAGGAGTCTGAGCAGCGCCCGGACCCCCTGCAGGATGCGCTGGATCGGTTGAGAGAGCAGGTGGAAAGCAGTCAGGAGGTCGGTTCGACGGAGCAGCCCCCCAAGGAAACGAAAGCCTCTTCGCGAACGGGCATGGTGGGCGGATCTTCGGAGGGAATCCTCAAAGAACTCGAGCTGATCGACATCTACCGCATGGAGATCGCCTGGCGGGTGCAGAAAAACTGGGCGTTTCCCGACCGTTTGGCCGGCAACGGCGACGACCTTGTCGTCGAACTGGCGTTCACCGTGCTGCCCAACGGCGAGATCCGGGATGTCTGGTTTGACAAACGAAGCGGCAACCGGTACCTGGACGAATCGGCCAAGCGTGCCGTACTCAAAGCCAACCCGGTAGGGCCCTTTCCGAAGGGAGTCACCAAGTCGGTGATTACCGTTGGACTGCGATTCACCCCAGAGGGAGTCAAATGACACCAACGTTCAAGCGGCTGCCATCCGTTGTCATGACGGTCGTATTTCTGATCGCAGCATCCATTGCGGTGCCGGCGCCGGCAGACGCCCAGCGGGATTACGAATACATCGACATCAGCAATCCCTTCCTTCGGAAGATTCCGGTGGCCATCCCCGACTTTGCCTCTGGCAATGGGGATCCGGGCGAGCTGCAGAGCGCCGAGAAGGCGGGGCGGGTTCTTTCTGAAACATTGGATTTTTCAGGATATTTTAAGATTCTCGATCCAGGCGCCTACCTGGAGGCCCCCCGACAGACCGGCGTGACCGCCGAACAAATCACGTTTCGAAATTGGACCGTCATCGGTGCCGAAATGCTGGTCACCGGAAAAGCCGCCCATATAGACGGCCTGCTCGAGCTGGAGCTTCGCCTTTTTGACCCATTTAAGGCGGCGCTGCTGCTGGGAAAGCGCTACCGGGGAGAACCGGAAGACTTCCGGCGCATGGTTCGGCGTTTTTGCAGCGAGGTGATCTATCTTCTGACCGGTGATTGGGGGGTTTTTGAGAGTCGAATCGCTTTTGTTTCCGATGGGACCGGAGCCAAGGAGATTTTTTTGTCTGATTTTGACGGCCACAACCCGCGTCAATGGACCCGTCACGACAGCATCGTTCTTTCTCCGGCCTGGTCCACGGACGGAAAATGGATTGCGTACACGAGCTATGCGAAAGGCAAACCCGACCTGTTTATTCGGCACGTGGAGGAAAATCGCGGAGTCGTGGTTTCCCGGGAGGGAATCAACACCAGCCCGGACTGGGTTCCGGGTCAATTCGCCCTTGCCGCAACGCTGTCGTTTTCCGGCGATCCGGAAATTTATCTGTTGACCGGAAGCGGGAAAATTATTAAAAGAATTACAAAAAAATGGGGCATCGATGAATCCCCCTCCTGGTCGCCGGACGGTCGAAAGCTCGCCTTCGTGTCAAACCGCTCTGGAACTCCCCAGATATTCGTTCAAGAAATGGAGACAGGTCGAGTCCAACGGCTCACCTTCCAGGGTCGGTATAATACGCAACCGAGCTGGTCGCCTAAAGGCGACAAGATCGCATACACCGCCATGGAAAACGGCCAGATCAATATCTGTGTGATCGGGTTGGATGGAAGCGCCCCGGTGCAGCTTACCAGCAATGCGGGCGACAACGAATCTGCCTCATGGGCGCCGGACGGCAGCCTGATCGCTTTCAGTTCGACCCGGGAGGGAAGATCCAGAATCTATGTGATGACCGCATATGGAACGGACCAGCGGCGATTGCTGTCCCTGCCCGGAGAGCAGTCGTCTCCGGCATGGTCGGCCCGCATGAGCGGCCCTTAGTCCATGTGGGCGTAACTATGGCGACGATGGTTTCACCGCAGAGGCGCTGAGGCCGCAGAGGACGCGCAGACGAA
>CBFCZJ010000174.1:0-7808 GCA_965602445.1 uncultured Desulfobacterales bacterium
GGATCGAGTCCGGGGCAGGCTTATCAAAAAAGCTTGCCCTGGACTCGATCCAGGGCCCGGAATCCAGAACTTATCGAAATCACTGGATTCCCGCTGCAGTTTACCCCGGACTCGATCCGGGGCGGGAATGACGAAAAAAGGAAAATTCGGACTTTTTACGAAACCATCAATCTTGAATCTGGAACCTTGAACTTTGAACCCGGAATATTGAATCTGCACGCCCGCGGCGAACCCGGCCGGCCAAGGAATTGGCCGGAATCTCTTCCTTGTCCAGACGGCTATCCCAGTTCTGCCACGGCCTCTTTCATCAGGCGGCCGATGGGCACTTCCCTGGGGCAGCGGCGTTCTGCGGCGCAAAAGTCGGCCTCGGCAAGCATCCGCTGCTCCATCGGGGCAAGGGAGGAAAACAGGCGCCGGGCCCTTGCCGGGTCGCCGTAGGACCGGCTGTACATCAAACAGCGCATCACCTCCCCGATGGGCAGACGGAAAGCCAGCGCCGATTCGCACAGGTCGCTGCAGCCGGCGCAGTAGTCGGCGGCCGTCTCCCGATCGTAGCGGGCCATCAACCGATGATCGGACATCGACAGCGTGGTGTTGTCCACGGCCGCTGCCACGTTGGCCATGAGAATGGTCATGTTCGGCATCTGGGAGCAGATGCTTGCAATGTCCGGGCTGTCCCATACGGCCTTGAGCCGGGCCTGGGCGTCGGTGAACCCCTTTTTCAGGAATCGACCCGCAAGCTTCATCTCCGTTTGCGTGTCCGTCTTGATCTGGCCGCCTCCCTGGGTTTTCATGGCGGTCAACCCGATCCCGGCCTCTTTGCAGGCGGCCACCGCCTCTTTCATGGCCGGGGTGTGCATCAATCGAAAATTGTAGCTCATCATGATCCCGTCGATCCAGCCCAGACGGGCGGCGTCGATCATCAAGCGCTCCATGTTGCTGTGGGTGCTGAACCCGAAGAGCCGGATTTTGCCGTCCGCCTTGGCCTTTTCCGCCCACCGGCGTGTGTCGTCGTCGAGCTCGCCGATCCGCCTGACGCCGTGCACAAAGTACAGGTCGATGAACCCGGTGTTCATGCGCTTCAAGGACCGGTCCAGCAGGCGGGTCATCCCGTCCGGATCCCGGGCGTCGGACTTGGTGACCAGAAAAATCCGACGGCGGTCTTCCGGCTGGCGCCGGAAGAATTTTCCGATCCCCTCTTCGCTGGCACCCCCGCCATAGCAGTCTGCCGTGTCCCAGTAGGTGACCCCCCAGCGCACCGCCTGTTTGAGAACGAGCTGGTTGTTGGGGATGTCGAACATGCCGCCCAAAGAGAGAATGGATACCGGTGTCCGGCTGCGGCCGAACTCCCTTGTAGGGACCTTGTCCCCGGCTTCGAGGGCCGTCTTTTGTGCAGCCGAAACGGCCCCGGCCGACGCCAAAAGGGCTCCGGCGCCGGCGCCCGCAGCGATCTTGAAAAACCGCCTGCGGCTGCAGGGCAACTTGTCTTGTGTCATCCCGCCCTCCTCGTTTCCTCCCCTCACCCGCATCACGATGGGGAATTAAATTCTAATTTCTAAATTCTAATTTTGTCCTTCCCCAGCCAGAAGCGCATGGGCCGGGGCGCGGCTTTCGTTTTCCGCGGTGACATAGATGGCCCTGCGCCCCTGGACCGGGCATTCATGTTCGCAGATGCCGCACCCGATGCATCGGGCGGGATCGACCCGCGGCTGCTGAAGCCGGATCGCGATGGTTACGGTGTCGCCGGGGGCCGGGGGCGAATCCCAAGAATCATCGGATACCATCGTCACGCGGCCGGCATCGACGGAAACGATCCGCTTGCCCGGCCCGTCCTCCTGCAGGCAGAAATAATCCCCCGAGCCATAGGGGCGATCCGAAGCCGCCGTCGAAAAATCGACATCCACAAAGCTTTCTCCGGAGCGCTTCACCGTCAAGCCGCCTTCGATGGGACGAAACACTTCGTCGACCAGGATCGCCTTGGGGCTGACCGGGCAGTTTTCCTGGCAAACGATGCAGGGCCGGTCCATGGCCCAGGGCAGACACCGTCCCTGATCGACGAAGGCCGTTCCGATCTTGACCGGCCCCCGGTCGTAAAACGCCCCCCGGCCCAGCTTTTCGTCAAGAGAAAGGCCTCGGATCGCGGCGGTTGGACAGACGTGCCCGCAGGCCACGCAGTTGAGCTGGCATCCGCTGGAACCGATCCGAAAGTTGAGCACCGGCGTCCAGATTCCCTCCAACCCGGCTTGGCCGATCGCCGGCTGGATGATGTTCGTGGGACAGATGCGCATGCATTGCCCGCATTTGATGCAGCGGCGCAAAAACCGATCCTCGTCGAGCGCCCCCGGCGGACGGACGAGGCCCGCCGGCCAGTTGGCAGCAGTATGTCCGGAAAGCCGGAGCATGGGCACCGAGGCCAGTCCGGCCACCAGCGCAGAGGCAAAGGCCCGCCGGGAAAGGTCGCAGGAACGCTCTTCTCCGGCCGCCGAAGGCTCGATGCGATACCCGATGTTTCCGGTGCGGCACCGGTCGAGGCAGTTCAGGCAAAGCACGCATTCCGCGCTCCGGATGACCCCCGACGGCCGGCAGGCCCCCTCGCAGTGGCTCTCGCAGCGCAGGCACGACCGGCACTTGGCCTCCTTCTTTCCGATCCGCCAAAGGGCCCCCCGCCCCAGCAGTCCGAAAAGCGCCCCCAAGGGGCAGATCATCCGGCAGTAAAACCGGGGAATCCACAGACAGAGGAGCAGCCCACCCCAGAAGAAAAGACCGACCAGCCAGGCGCCGACATAGCCCCGGGTTTCGGCGGCCGCCCCGGGCACCTCTCCCCGGACCAGGGGCATGAGGGTAAGGTTGACGCCGCGGTGGGCCAGGGGGATCGGGTCGAAAAAACCGGTCTGCACGGAGGCGGCATAGATCCATGGATCTGCAATCGGGAAAAAGGCGGCGGCCGAAAAGCCGGCGACCAGAAAAAAGCCGACCAGAAGACCGGTCCGGCTCTGTACGGCGCCGACCCGGGAAAACACAAAGACGATCCCCCCTGCGGCGGCCGCCAGCAGAAAAAAACTGGCTGGACGGCCGACGCTCAGCCGCAGAAAATGGGGAACCAGGTCCGCGGCCGCGGCTGCCAGCAAAAAAGCCAGCAATCCGTACTTGACCTTCTGTCCTGTGCGGTAGCGGTTGGCATTGATTTTTTCAGACAGCGTTTTCTTCCGCAAAGACAGGTATCCGAAGGCCTGCTGCATCGTGCCGAAGGGACAGATCCAACCGCAGAAAAACCGGCCCAGCACCAGGGTCAATACGACGGTGACAAGCCCCCACAACAGGCCGGCATACAGGGTGCGGGTCGCCAGCAAGGCGGCCATGCCCACCAGGGGATCGAGTTGGAGCAGCCAGTTGACGGGCCATCCCCCGAGCTGCCACCACCGCTCTCCTAAGGTCGTCACCCAGCAAAACCAGAAAAACAGGATCAGAAAAAACACCTGCGCAATGCGCCTGGCGGTGATGATTTTCACAACTTCAGTTCCTTGATGTTCAAACGATCGACCTCGGCGATTCCGGCGCCCGCAGCGGCGGCTTCTCCGATAAAGGGAAGCTGCGCCGGCGACAGGCCCAGAAGCCGTGCGCCAAGCACGTCGGCGGCCACCGGATCGGTGCTGACGATCAGGGTGTCGGTCTGTTTCAGATCCGACAGGGAGCCGCCGGTAGGGCCGTTGGCGATCATGGACACGGTGCCGTCGAGTACCACCAACGTCGGTCGGACCAGGATCGACAGCTCCCGGATGATGCCGTGAATGTCCTGGTGAAAGAGGTTGCGCCGGCCGCCGAGCAGGCCGTACCAGTTTTTGAGGCTCATGGAGGCCCCGCTGCGATGGTGGTCCTTGACCGGCGCCAGTCCGATCACCTTGTCCGCGCCGGTCAGGGGGGCGGAAAACACCGGCCAGTTTAAGATGAGGCGGCCTTCGGGAATCGAAATCCTGTCAAAGCGCTGGGGGCGGGGAAGCATCACAACTGCCCCGGCCTTTTGTGCGGCATCGGCGATCCCGGTAAGGGTGAAGCAGGCAGACGGATCGTTGATGGGATTGTCGGCCACCGTCACCGACCGGGCGCCGGCGGAAAAACAGTGCCGCGCCGCCTCGAAGACCAGTTCGGGATGGGAGGTCGCCCCCAGCATGGCCGGAGAAGAAAAGGCGGCGTTGACCTTGACAAGGACCCGGTCTCCGGGTGCGATAAACTGTTCGATGCCCCCCAAGGCGTCAAACGCGCGGCGAAGGGTTTCTTTCCGGTCCGAACCCCTCACGACAGCAATTTGCGGTGTTTGCCCGGGAATCGAAAAATCAAAGGACCGGACCGCTGCCGACTCGGCAGTTTTCGGCGCCGGTCCTGCCGGGTCGAAGCAAAGACCGGCCACGCCCGCCCCGGCCAGGGCCGAGACGCCGATCCGAGCCGTCCTGCGCAAAAAATCCCGGCGGGTGATCACGCCGCGTTCGGTCATGGGGCTTCTCCTGACAGGTTCGTCCATAGCCGGCGGCCGAGAAGCTCGGCAAGGGTTCGGTCTTCGGCCTCGTGGACGCCGGCCAGCATCGGACCGTGGGTGAAGACAATCTCCCAGGCGCCGAAAATCTCGATCAAATGCGCCTCGGCAGCCGGAAACGCGAGTTCTTCCGACCGGCCGCCGAAGCGCTCTAAAAAGGCGGCGTATGCGGCGGCCAGGTCCCGTGCCTCATCGCTTGAGGCCCGCCGGGAGAGAAACGCGGTCATCTCGGCGCCGTCGATCCGGTATCGGGCCAGGAACACGTCGTCAAGCTCCTGGAAGCCGAAAACGTCCGCCGGCTGCAGCTCGATGGAATCGGGGACGAGCCCTTCCTGCGGGAAAAGCGCCCGCTCGGCGACCACGGTTTCCACCGCCGGGTGCGCCCGGACAAATTCGGACGCCACCTTTGCAAGCCGTCCTGCGGTCTCCGGCCCCACCGCCGCCGACACGATCTCCACATAAAAAGGGCCGTGGATGAAAAACAGGGCGTTTTCGGTGCCGTAGGAATACCGGGAGACGCCGGCCGGCGAAGCGCCCTGCCTGTACTGGGCGCTGTAGACCGCGTAGGCATCCAGGGGCGATTCCATGAGATAGACAAAAACCTCGAGCCAGGCGCCGCCGCCCTCCATCGCCAGGCGCCGGGCAGTGAGCTGCTGGACGCCGGCAGACAGGTACAGCTCCGCCTTTCCGTTGATCTTGTCGGCAAGCCGCTCCGGATCGTATACCTCCGGGGGGCTCATGGCGGTAAACCCTTCTGGAATCGGAATTCGGGTGCCGGTTCGGCCGGCCGGGCCGGCCTCATCGGCCGGCAATTGAGCCGCCTGCTCGAGTGCGCGCACGGCGGGATTGGGGCTGCGCTGCACCAGAACCAGAGCGCATCCGATGCCGAACAAGACGGCCAGAATCAACAGGCTTGTCAGCGATTCCTTAGGTGACGGAGGGGCCGATGCCATGGCAGGCTAGGAGGCTCGAACCTGCTCGGCAATCCACGCCAGAAAAGGGGGGTTGCCGTCGGATATGGCCAGGCTCAGAATACAGGGGCACTCATCGCTGTGCAGCGAACGAATTTCTTCCATCACGGGTTCGACGCGCTCTTCGGTGGTCTTGGCGATCATCACCACTTGACTGTCGTCCTGGAGCTGCCCGTCCCACATATAGATGGCGTTCATCCCGTCGAAGATATTCACGCATGCCGCAAGGCGGTTCTTTACCAGGCGCCCGCCGATGTCCCGGGCCTCTTTTTTGCTTCCGCAGGTGGTGTAAATGAGGCGATAATCCATGGCTGCTCCTTTAAAAAATCGTTTTATGGATCGATCGAAAACCGCCGGCGAATCGGATATACGGTTGCACTCCGGGCGAGTTTGTCCTATCCAGAAGCCGGCCGCAAGGCATCGTGAAACTTCGGGGCGCCGAAGCCGTAGCGCTCATACAGAAGGCGGCGGGTAGCGGCGCTGACCGAAAGGGCATCCAGTTCTTCAGGAGAAATCCAGGCGGCATCGCTTGCGTCGTCACCGGGCGCGGGTCGGCCGTCTTTGAACTCGGCTTCCAGGTCTACGATCAGATAGTGGAAACGAACGTTGCCCTGGCCATCCCGATCGATCACCTCGAAGGTGAACACCGGATCTTTGGCCGCCACCCGAACGCCGGTTTCCTCCCGGGTTTCCCGCTCCGCGGCCTGGCGGAGGCTTTCTCCGAGCTTGACCCGGCCCCCGGGAATCGCCCACTGGTCCTTTGCCGGAGGATTGGACCGCCGCACCAGCAGCACCCGGCCGCGGTGAAACACGACGGCGCCTACCGCCACCTGCGGCGCGGCGGGGTATTCGGCGGCCTGACGCTGCCGGTTTTCATCGTCGAGGGGTCGGGTCATGCGATCATTTTCCCCCATTTCGGAAAGATCCGGCGACTCGTACCGGTGGGCGTAATTATGGAGACGAGGGTTTCGCCGCCGCGGCCCAGAGGATGCGCAGATGAAGCTATATGAGGTTTTCCCTGCGCCCTGGGCGCCTCGGCGGTGAGTGTTCTTCGGCCTGGGATACGCCACCGAACTGATGCCATTGAGCACTTGGTTGAGCGGCTGTGATTTTATGCCGAGGCCCGATTGCCTGTCAAGACGCAGACCGACGCACCGCAGGAGGCACCGCCGATGGCCAGAGGAGAGCAGCTCGGAAGACAGTGGAAAATTCTCCAGATCCTGATCGGATCCCGGGGAAAGACCGTTCATGAACTGGCGCAGGTGCTTTGCTGCCACCGTCGAACCGTCTACCGCGATCTGGAGGCATTGCAGCTCGCCGGTTTTCCCTTATACACCGACAGAAAGGAAGGAAAAAACTGCTGGGTGCTGCTGGACGCCGATAGACGCCATACGCCGCTTCCCTTGAGCCTGACCGAGCTGATGGCGCTCTATTTCAGCCGGGGAATGCTCAAGGGCGCCAAAGACACGGTGTTTGCAGAGGCTATGGAAAGCCTGTTTGAAAAAATTCGCGCCACTTTGCCGCCGCAGACGGTGGACTACATCGACCGCGCCGAAGAAACCGTGCGGTTTTCGACAAGACCCTTCAAAAAATCTCCCGGGGGCGGAACAGCGGTGGAGCAGATCCAGGAAGCGATCGTCAACCGGAGGTCCCTGGACCTGGTCTACTACACCATGAGCCGGCAAAAGGAGACCCGCCGCCGTGTCGATCCTTATAAAATCTGGTTTTTTGACGGTGCCTTTTACCTGATCGCCTACTGCAGACTGCGCAAAGAGGTGCGCATTTTTTCCATGGACCGAATCCGCGACCTTCATACAGCAGCCGACGTCTTCGAGCCGCCCGAAGACTTCGATGCAGACCGGTTCATGGAAAAAAGCTTCGGCGTCTTCGTAGGGCCGGGGATCGCCGTGAAAATCCGTTTTTCAAAAGAAATCGCCGGATACATCCAGGAGCGTCTGTGGCACCCGGCACAGGTATTGACACCGCTTGGCGACGGCGCAATCGATTTCGAAGCCACGGTAGCCGGCACCGAAGAGGTCAAATCCTGGGTTCTGGGATGGGGCCGCCACGCACAAGTCCTTCACCCTGAATCGCTGCGCCGGCAAATCGCCAAGGAGATCGAAGAGATCGGGCGGCAGTACAATCAATAAACATATTCATAAGTTATACGGTTTTTCGCTTGACTCCGGCCAGGGAAAACCGTATGCTGGCTTGCTTTTTACCCACTGGGCGAAGATTTCCGACAACGCCTCATCGGCTGGTCAAGGCGCCGTGAGGCGAGCTCATGAAAACACCCTCCAGATGGATCG
>CBFCZJ010000175.1:0-7741 GCA_965602445.1 uncultured Desulfobacterales bacterium
AACGATCGCTGAGCCGTTCAAGCGCTTCTTTGGCCTTGGCAAATTCGACGCTCAGTTTTCGCAAAAGCTGCGCTCACGGGGTGTGCGGGTCAGACGCCATGCGGATCAACGGAAAGGACCGGCTGGCCTGCAAAACCCTCGTCAGAGACGTGGTGGCGGGCGAAGGAGACACGGTGGTGATCGAACCGCTGCGCTATTTTCCGGTCCAGAAGGACCTCATCGTCGACCAGGAAGCGTTTTTCACCCGGTACCGCTCCGTGAAGCCTTTTTTGATCAACGACGAACCGGTGGAAAAAGGTGAACGGACCCAGAGTCCGGGGCAGCGGAAGGCTTTTGACGACCCGACCAACTGCATTCTTTGCGCGGCCTGCTTCTCCGCATGCCCCATCCCGGAGGAAAACCCCGCTTTTTTAGGACCCGCGGCCATCGTCAACGCCTACCGGTTCCTGGCCGACTCCCGGGACCGGGGATTCGAGGAACGGCTTTCAGTGCTCGACGTTCCCGACGGGGTCTGGCCGTGCCAGAATCACTTCAAATGCACCGAGGCCTGCCCCCGGTCGATCAAGATCACCAAGCGGATCAACGAAACCAAGCGAAAGATCACAACGTATCGAAAAGAGCAGGACGAATCGGTCAAGGATGGAAACCGGTAAAAACCGGACCGTCAGGACCGATTTGTAAAGATCCGGGCCCGGAGGACCCGGCTTTGGGTTAAGCCCGGAGGGCATGTAAACTTAAATCCGAAATTCGAATATCGAAATCCGAAACAAATTCAAAATCCGAATTTTCAAATGACCAAAACAAGGGCCAAGTACAAAAAAAACCAAAAACCTTCTAAATACCTGCTGTTGTTTGGGTCATTCGAATTTTGATCATTAGGGATTGTTTCGGATTTCGGATTTCGTGCTTCGAATTTTTTCGCTTCGGGCTGAAAGACAGAGCCAATTGCCTCTGACCTGGTCCTGAGGACCAGGATTATTAAACTGCATTCAACCGCCGCCGAATTCGGGCCTCCAAGTCATTGGCGACCAAGGAAAGGGCGCGGCTCTCCTGCACCGGGCCGGAGTTGTTCCAACCCTCGGCCAGGGCCTTTTTCCTGAGTTCCCGAAACCTGTCCACGGAGTCGACCATGTCGGCCCATGCAAATAATTTTTGAACTATATGCCGTTCCTCCGGCCTCAATTCTTTGGCTGTATCAACGGACCTGCCGTCGCTTATATTGATAATCATTTCAAAACCTTATCGATGAATCCGCGATTTTGGACCCTGAAGGAACCGAAAGCAAAACAAAGGGCCGGACGGGCGATTGGCCCATCCGGCCCCGTTGTTTCACCTCATGTGAAACTTCGGCCGAAGCCGCGGTTTTTGTAGGGCACGACCTCCGTGTCGTGCCTTCATGAACGGCACGGAGGCCGTTCACTACATCGGCGGAGGCTTCGGGGGAAATTTCAGTATTGATCAAACCGACCGCCTCTTGCCCAGCGGCGAAGTCTTGGTGGCTTCCGGCATTGTCGGGTGTCACTCAATCTCGCCGGCGATTTTACTATAGCAGGCTCCTGGCCCACGCGGCATCGCCGAGCCGGTTTTTGATGCTCAGGATCAGGTCCGGCATGCGGGTTTTCGCATCCGAGGCCTTGGCCGCCTTTTTGTATATCTGCCGCGCCCAGGCATCGTCGCCAAGATAGACAAGTACATATTCGGCAAGAGAAGAAAGCTCTCTGAGCCCGGAAAGCTTGGCCTCCGCTGCCTTCATCAGCTCTGTCAACATCGCCTGGTCTCCGGTCTGCTGCGCCACGGCCCGGAAAAGCGAACCGAAATCATCGGGACTCTCGCAAAGCGATTCGGCCTTTTTGTAAATCGTCTTGACGCGGTCTTCGTCCTTGAGGCCGGCCAGCACAGCGCCGGCCGCGGCCGTGCAGGCGGCGACGCTTTCGCAGGCGTCTTCGGCCTTCTGGAAAAGCTCACCGGCCCACTGCTCGTCGTCCAGCGTACCGAGCACCATTTGCGCAAGACGGGCAAAGTCCGCGGGTTTTTCCGATCCCTTTTCCAGATCGGAATAAAGGGTTTTGACCCATTCTTTGTCCTTCAGGTTGGCCAGGATGCCGTCGGCCAGGTTGTTGGTCTTGAGGTGGTCGTCGCACCGCTCAACCAAAAGGGTATAAATCTCCCGCACCCATTGATCGTCTGAAAGATCTGCGGCAACCGCATCGGCCAGCTTCAAATATTCCGGGAAGTAGTGGCTCAGGTTCTCGGATTTTTTGTAGAGCTTCCTTGCGTAGTGCTTGTCGCCGGTCTGTTCGAACACGTCGTGGGCGAGCTTGGTCAGCGCCCCGGCGGTCAGACTTTCGGTTTCCCGGATGATAAATTGCTTGTACAGGTCCGCGTTGGCCTCGCGACGCTCCAACTGGTCCTTGACGGCATCGATCCACGCCGGATCGTCGGCAAGTTCCATCACCGCCTCGGCCGTCTTTTTGAACTCGTCGTTGCTCTTGACCGCGATCTCCGCCTGCTTGAGCACCTTCAGGGCGGCGTCCTTGTCTCCGATGTCCTCGGCCAGGGACTTGGACACCTCCACGAGCTGCTTTGAGTTGGGCTTGGCCGCCATGGTCTTTTCGTAGACCTTGCCTGCGGCCTCCTTGTCTCCGGTATCCTGGACAATGGCCTTTGCCAGCTTCACGAGCTGATCGAACCCGGTAAACAAGGTTCCCGCCCGCTGGTAGATCTCCAGGGCCAGGGCCTTGTCCTGCAGGATCTCGAGCACGGACTTGGCCAGGGTCATCAGCTCCTCGCCTTTTTCCATCTTCTCGGAGGCCTTGCGATAGATGTTCCTGGCGGCTTCTTCGTCTTTCAGATCCTTGGCGGCGGCGGCAGCCAGGGCGTTTAAGTCCTTTCCGGACTCCAGGTTCTCCTGCCCCTTGGCGATGAAAGAACCGGCCATAGCCGCGTCGCCGAGCGCCTCCATGGCTCCTTTGGCCAGCTGGGCGTAGTCGTCTCCGGTCTTGCAGGATTCTGCGGCCTGCTTGAAAATTTCCGCGGCCCGGTCCTTGTCGCCGAGCACATCGAGCACCCCCCGGGCGCATTCGACCTGGTCCGCCGCAGAAGAGGCTTTTTCGACGGCCGCATCCACCGCCTCTTTGGCCATGGCCTCGTCTGCCAGCACGTCCTTGATGCTCTTGGCCAGCGCCATGAAGTCCTGGATCCGCACGCACTTTTCCTTGGCGGCCCCCATGACCTCTTTGGCGGTTTCGGTTTCCCCGATATCCGATGCAAGCCCGGCCAGCTTCACGAATTCCTCGGCCTTTGTGCCGAAGTCCTTGGCCTGGACCAGGTATTGCTTGGCGCGATCTTTGTCCCCCAACACCTCGTTGGCTGTCTGGGCCAGCAGCACCAGTTCGTCCACGGTTTGCGCCCACTCGGCCGCCTCGTCGAGCAGCTCGCCGGCCCAGCTCTTGTCAGAGAGCGCTTCAACGACCTCCTTGGCCACCCCCACGTAGTCTTCGGTCGTCTGGCAGCTTTCCGCCTTTTCCTGAAGCTCTTCCTTACTTGCCATGTTTCCCTCCTTTTACATTTCAATACAATCCGAAGTGCTGAAACGGTTGCTCCACCGGAGAACCGGATATTTCAACAACCCGCTCATAAAAAATTTTTTTTACACTGTCGGCTGCAAAAATGTCAATCCGTATACCCGGTTCCCGGATCAGAACTTATCGACGTGCGCCTGGGCCTTTTGAGCAGCCTCCGGCGGGATGTGGAGGCCCATGACATCCATATCGGAAAGGTTGGCTGGACCGGATTCCGGATATCGGTAGGCCAGCACATAGACGAGAATATCGCCTGCCTGATTTTGCCACTCGCCGTTCCACAAATGGACCTGTGCCGCAGGCTGCACGCGATGGTCCGTCATGGTCGTCCAGCCGGTGACGTGGGCGGTGGGAATGTCCGGATTCATGAAGTCTGCCTTCATCGGTGTCCAGCCATCCCGGCTCAATCGGCTGTTCAGGGCCCCGACGAAGCCTTCAGCGGGATAGGCGGTTTTCAGGGTATAGCGAACCTGATCGGCCCCTCGGTTTCGGTCGTAGGAAACCCCGCTCGCGCCGGCCGCAGCGGCCAGAGAAGGTGGATACTCCGAGGGATTCTGGCTGGCCTCCTCCTGTCTGCTGCACCCGAGGCCGGATAGAAAGAAAAGTGCCAGGAAAATCACCAAACCAATGCGTTTATTCATAATCCCCCCCAATGAATCAAATCGCGACAGCGGATTTGATTAATAGCATCTTTTGCCGTCGATGACACCCCGAATTCCGCCTCTCGGGTTGTCCGAATCCCCGGCTCTTCGCGGAATCAGGTGAATGTGGGCGTGGAACACGGTCTGGCCGGCGGACTCGCCGATGTTGGTGCCGATATTGAACCCGCTGACCGAAGGATCGGCTTTGCGGATAGTTTCGGCAAGGAGCCGAATCAGGGTGTCTGTGTCCCGAAGCTCCGAGTCGGTCATGGCAAACCAGTTCTGCGCGTGCCGCAGGGGAACGACGAGCAGGTGTCCGTCTGTGACCGGGTGGCCGTCCTTAAACGCAGCCGCCGATCCGTATGTTTCGACAGCCCGGCCCTCTCGAATCCAACGGCAGAACAGGCAGTCCGTCTCGATTCGGCTTTCTACCCCGTTCATGGGCGATCGTGCTCTGATTTTTTTCACTGCGCTTCTCCCATCGACTCGCTCGCCGATCACCCGTTGATTTTTTACTCATTTACCCCGGAACGCTGTCATACCTGGATCCGCCAGCACCGGTGAATCTCCTTGTTCTTTCGGGCGTAGTCTTCGGGGATTGTCTGGGCGGTGATTTCCTCCGCCTTGGAAACGCTCAGTTCGGACAGGCGCGGTACAAAGCGCTGATGGTTGGTGGAAAAAAACAGAACTCCTCCGGGCCGCATGATTGAAACCACCGCTTCGAGCAGCTTCGGATGATCCTTGAGGACGTCGAACGCCCCGTCGTCTGCCCGGGTGGTCGAATAAGACGGGGGATCGACCACGGCAAGATCGAAGACGGTTCCTCGCTGCCGGGCCTCTTTTAAAAAGTCGAACACATGCGCATGGACCAGGGTGTTGGCATCGGTGAGCAGGCCGTTTACGGCCAGGTTCTGCCGGGCCCAGGCGATCGCGGTTTCCGACCTGTCCACGGAAACGGTGGACCGGGCTCCGCCCATTGCCGCGGCGCAGGTAAAGGCCGCCGTGTAGCAGTAGAGATTGACAAAGTCCCTGCCCTGGGCCATCTTGCGCACCATCATCCGGGTGTCGCGGTGATCGGAAAAAAGTCCGGTGTCGACAAAATCGGCCGGGTTGACGTAAAATTTCAGGTCCCGCTCGGACACGACGATCTTTTCTTCGGTGTGATCGAGCCGCTCGTAGCGCGGGCCGTCTTGTTTTCCCGCGCGCCGCAGCTTCAGGTGGACCTTTTCCATGGGCACGTCCAGGGCGGCGGCAACATGCCCGGCCATCGTCGGAAGCCATTCGGGCAGCGACTGCCGCCGGATGTATTCGCCGATGACCAGATGGCCCGCATACCAGTCCACCACGGCGCGAATCTCGGGGATGTCCCAATCGTAGAGCCGGAAAACCTCGATGTTCTGCCGCGCAAAACGTTTTTTGACGTGCTGGTAGCGCTTTTTGACCCGGTTGGCAAGCATTCGGCCCTGGCGTTGGAACTTCTGGTTCTTTTCAGGCTCCATCTTAAATATTTTCTGTTTGCTGGGAGGCTGGGAGGCTGGGAAGCTGGGAAGCAGAGAATTCAAAGAAAATCCTCTACTAAATTTTGATGGTCTCGTAAAAAGGCCGAATATTCCTTTTTCGTCATTCCCGCGCAGGCGGGAATCCAGTAATTTCTAATACTTATAAAGGCCAGATCAAGCGCGACGAAGGTTTCGGAGACTTTTTACGATTTCATCAAATTTTGCTTTATGAAGCCTTCCGGCGATAACCAATTTTTATTGGACGAATTCGGGTAGCATGATTATTTACTATACAGTTGGCGCAAAGAGCCGTCAAACCTTTGCGATAGCTCGAAATAGTGGTGTTTAAAAATTTGGAGCCCAGAGGCTGTGGACAATGATTTCAGTATAAATAATTGCCGTTTTTTATGCCTTCCAGCGCTTGTCCGGCGAAGCTCGTAGAGCGAAGACGGATCCCAGCTTCCCAGCATCATATAGCCAGAATGCAAAGTGGAAATTCCACTAGAAAGGGTGTCCGCATGATCATCCGCCAACTGCAGATCGGGTTCATGGAAAACTTCTCCTACATCGTCGGCTGCGAAAAAACGAAACACGCCATGGTGATCGACCCGGGTCGCGATGTCGACCGGATCCTCGCCGAAGCCGAAAAAGACGGGCTGAACATCACCCTCATCGTCAACACCCACGGCCACGGCGACCACACCGCCGGCAATGCCGCGCTCAAGGAGCGAACCGGGGCAAAGGTCGTCATTCATGCCAAGGATGCCAAAGACACTCCGGGGGCGGATGTCCTTCTGAGCGAAGAAAAGACCCTGAAACTCGGCGATCTCACCTTCGAAGTGATTCACACCCCGGGCCACACGCCGGGCGGCATCTGCCTCTATGCGGAGGGAAACCTTTTCACCGGAGACACCCTTTTCGTCGGCGACAGCGGCCGCACCGATCTTGCCGGCGGCCACCGGCCGACATTGGGGGCATCCATCCGCAAATTGATGGCGCTTGGAGACGACACCGTGGTCTGGCCGGGCCACGACTACGGGCCGACCCCGAGTTCGACGCTTGGCTGGGAAAAAAGAAACAACGTGAACGCCGTTGAATACGGCTACTACGAGGAGAACTGAATCTCCCTGCGGCCCCGCCAAAGCGGGATTTCCGCTTCGCTCCAACAGGCAACAGGGAATCATCCAGTTGAAGGGACGGATCCCATGCGCCGTGGCCGTTTCACGCCCGGACTCGCTGGTTCTTTTTCTGCATTCACCCCGGTGCCATTGTACGGTGGGTGCAGTCGGTGACTGGATATGATTGTTGCGTTTTGTAAGGAAGCGTTCCTGGATTAAGCGAGTTGGAAATCCGGTTTCCCCTTGCGGCGCCGGATGACCGTGACGGTGCGGCCGGAGTTGAACTGGCTCTCATAGGCCTTCGGTTTTTCCATGCCGCCTTCGGCAAGCAGTTCCTTGAGTTTGGCTTCGATCTTCTTACGTTTGGATTCGTCCATTCTTCTTTACTCTCAATTCCTTTTGTCTGTTTTGCAAGAGCCCTTCCCGTGCCTGCAGATCTAACGCGCGTGCAGCTATACAGGTGGGCGCTTTAGTGATTGGTGCCGTTTTCGCTGACGACCTGTCCCTGTTGTCGATTTCGCAAATGAACCGAAAATGGGTTGGGGTACCGTTTCAGGCGGGTATCGGCCGATTTTCCGCAGTCGCGGTAAATCGTAGTTACGTCGTTTACCCGATAAAGCATGCCTTGGCAAGCATTATCTTGAAAAATAACATAAGACGCCCGATGGACTTTTCAAGAGAGAATCGACAGAACCGCCTGCCCAGGGGAGGGCCGGATGTCAGAGGTCCGATGGCCGAGGTCAGGAACTGCTTAAAGTCAGATGACAGACGACGGATGACGGATGACGGATGACAGCGTCTTCGGTCGAATTGTCTTTCTTAAATTTTTCTGCCCTCTGCCCTTTGTCATCTCGTATGAAACTTCGGTTGAAGCCGCGGTTTTTGTAGGGCACGACCTCCGC
>CBFCZJ010000176.1:0-7738 GCA_965602445.1 uncultured Desulfobacterales bacterium
GGCCCCGGCCCAGAAGGAGCGGAAAGCGGTCTGCCCGAAGTCCGGGGCTCATGTCGGCTGAACCTTGGGTCATGGCTTCTCAAACAGGTCCCCGAGTGTAAGGGAAAGCGCCTGCTGCCCTCCCATCAACCTTTTCCTTGGTTGTAGCCCCGGCCTTTTTAAACCGGTTCCGGTCAGGGAATCGGGACCCGCTGCATCAAAAGGGCAAGCCTTTCCGCCGGAAGCTCGCGCAGATCTTCTCTCGACCGCAGGCGGTGGGCCACGACCCAGGGCATGATCTGCTGCACGTCCTCTGGAATGAGAAATTCACGCCCGTGAAGAAACGCCCAGGCCCGCGCCGCCCGCAGCAGGGACAATCCCGCCCTGGGAGAGAGCCCGACGGCAAAGTGCTTCGACTCCCGGGTGAAGGCGATCAGGTCCTGGACATAGGCGAGGACCGCATCGGAAAGGTGCACCTCGTCGATCTGCTGCTGGATCCGGAGCACGTCGTCCGGGGCGAGGCAGCGGTCGACGCAGGAGAGCTTTCGTTCGATGCGCCCCTCGCGAAGCAGCGTTTGTTCTGCTTCGCGATCAGGATACCCGAGGCGGATTCTCATTAAAAATCGGTCGAGCTGGGATTCGGGAAGGGGAAAGGTGCCGTATTGCTCCAACGGGTTTTGAGTGGCGATGACGAAAAAGGGGGCTGAAAGCGGCCTGGTTTCGCCTTCCACGGTGACCTGGCGCTCTTCCATGGCTTCCAGCAGCGCGCTTTGGGTCTTCGGGGTGGCCCGGTTGATCTCGTCTGCCAGGAGTACCTGGGTGAAGATCGGCCCGGGATGAAAAACGAAAGAGGCGCTGGTCTGATCGAACACCGAGGTGCCGAGGATGTCTCCGGGGAGCATGTCGCTGGTGAACTGGACCCGCCGGAATTCGAGGCCGAGGCTGCGGGAGAGCACTTTGGCCAGCGTTGTTTTGCCGATGCCCGGGAGGTCTTCGATGAGAAGGTGGCCGCGGGCAAAGAGGCACGTCAGGCAAAGCCGGACCTGGCGATCCTTACCCAGGACGACGGTGCCGGCCTGTTCGACCACCTGCTCAAAGAGCGCGTTTCGATTCATCCTCTACTATACCCCTTGCAGGCGAAGATAGATGCCGGAAACCGCCGCCCAGAGCAGCACGCCGCCGGTGGCCACGCCGGCGGCGGCGCCCAGGATCCGGTCCATGCGGCCTTCGGTGCGCCGTTCCAGGTAGCCGAGCAGATAGGCCAGGGCGATGCCGGCGGCAAAACCGCCACCATGGGCCCAGTTGTTGATGCCGGGCATGAGCAGACCGAAGATCAGGATGCCGATTGCCCACCCGCCCACGTGGCGAAACAGGGCCTGGCCGTAAATGCCGCCGCGGCTCTTTCCGTAGTAAAGAAGCGCCCCGATCAGAGAACAGACCGCACCGGAAGCGCCGATGGTGAACGTGACCCCCGCTCGGTAGGAGATCCAGAATCCAATCGCCCCGCCCACGGTGTAGATCGCCAAGGTTCGGTACGTGCCGAATTCCCGGACCACCCGGGGCGCCAGTTGGGAAAAGGCAATCATGTTGAACACGATGTGCAGCAGCCCCCCGTGAAGGTACATGGCGGAAATCACCGTCCAGAACCGGCCGAACCGTTCGATCGGAATGCTGCCGGTGGCCCCGAGAAAGAGCAGGCTTCGGCTCTCCGGAGACAGCAAAGCAAAGGGATTCGTCGTCAGGGCCGGCAGCCGGCTGTTGATGAGCAGCGACAGCAGGTACATGCCGACGTTCAGGGCGATCACCGCCCGCACCAGGCCGCTTTGATCATAGAGCGCCCGGGTCAGCGCGTTGTTCTTCCACCAGGCGCCCGGCCGCACCGTTCCGCAGTGGGGGCAGCGGGGTTCGTCGGCGCTGACCAGCCGCCGGCAGTTGGGACAGAGAAGAGCGGTTTTTCTGTTTTCGTTCATCGTGGCGTTCAACCGAGGATTCCAGGCCCGCCGGTGGGCGGGGGCACGGAAGCGTTGTGGCTCAAAAACTGATGAAGTCGTAAAAAGTCCCCGAAACCTTCTGCCGCTCTTGCTTCGGCTTTCATAAGGAATAGAAAATACTGGATTCCCGCCTGCGCGGGAATGACGGACAAAAAATTCGACCTTTTTACGAAACCATCAAAATTCAGCCATTGTTCGCATCAACGAAGGACCTTGCGTGCTGCGAATTATTGGGCCTTCAAGCGGAGATGTCAAATGCGAAGGATGGCTTAGCGGGGTTTCAGGGCTTTTTCTTGACGCCGAAAAGCCCGGTGTGTATGGTCCCGGCGTCTGCCCGTGCCCGCAAAAGGAAACGATAGCCCCCGGCCGGGCCGACCCATCAAGGAACCAGGCGCAGGACATGCACGCAAAAACGCTTCAAGCCGACGGCCTTCTTCTGCTGACCGCCATGATCTGGGGATTTGCCTTCGTGGCCCAGCGGGTGGGGATGGACTACGTCGGCCCGTTTACCTTCAACGGCATCCGGTTTGCCCTCGGCTGCCTGGTGCTGCTGCCCCTGGTGGTCAAAAGCAGCGGCCCGTCGGCGCTGCCCGAATCGATCCGGCCGCGCCTGACCCGCGGCCAGCTCGTCGGCGGAGCTTGCCTGACCGGAGCGGCCCTGTTTGCCGGCGCCTCCTTGCAGCAGGTAGGGCTGGTCTACACCACCGCCGGAAACGCCGGCTTCATCACCGGGCTATACGTGGTCATCGTTCCGCTGCTCGGCCTTTTCTGGGGGCAGCGGCCCGGCGCCGGGACGTGGATCGGTGCGTTTTTAGCCGCCGCGGGGCTCTATCTGCTCAGCGTCACCGCTACTTTAACCATCGCCTTCGGCGATCTTTTGGAATTGATCGGGGCCTTTTTCTGGGCCGGGCACGTGCTGATCATCGGCTGGCTTTCGCCCCGGACCAGCCCGGTTCGGCTGGCTATTTTCCAGTATGCGGCCTGTTCGGTCCTGAGTCTGGCCGCCGCAGCGCTCTTCGAGGAGATTACCGCAGCCGGCATCGCCGGGGCCTTCGTGCCGATTCTATACGGCGGCGCGCTTTCCGTGGGAGTGGCCTACACCCTTCAGATCGTCGCTCAGCAAAGCGCCCATCCGGCCCATGCCGCCATTTTGCTCAGCTTGGAAGCGGTCTTTGCGGCCCTGGGCGGATGGGTGATGCTCGGCGAGCGGCTGTCGGTCAGGGGCATGACCGGCTGCGCCTTGATGATGACAGGCATGCTGCTTTCCCAGCTCTGGGGGATGGGGTTCTTTGGTGCGGGAAAAGGATCGAAGCAGAACTGAGCTGATTTGATCGATGCCGCAGAATCCATTTTGAAGCCGGCGCTATCCGCGCTTTTTCAGCAGGAGATCAAGCTGCTTTTCTTCCTCCAGGCGCCTTCGTTCTATCTCGATCCGGGCCCTTTCTTCATCGATACGGGCCTGCCACTGCTGTTCTTCGGCGATTCGCTGTTTTTCGGTGTCGTTCGTGGCAGTTTTCTTCGTTGCCGCCGCCAGGTAGGTGAGCACGAACTGGCCGTCTTCATCCATGGGAGTTTTGAGCCGCCCCACATTGGGCCGCTGGCCGCCGATCTCGGTCACCGGCTTCCAGACCCGGGTGTGAAACAGGTTTTCCAGGTCGACGACCTGCCGGTCGTTTTCCTTCAGGGCCTTCAAAAAATAGTAGGCAAAGAGGCTGTGGCCGTCTTTTCCGCCGTCTGCCACCGATGACAATGAAGCACGTCATAAACAGCTCGATTGTTCAATTAATTCCGGCTGGAAAGGGCATCCGTTTCCCAGTGCTTTTATTGGGGGCAGCGCGCCCTGCCGCCCCGGGAAAAGCCGCAAGGATCAGAAACGTCGCGGCGACACCGAGGGGAAGCGGTCCGGATCGGTATGAGGGTAGAACTTGGCTGCGGAAAAGCGGTTCATGAAGTCCTGGTTGACGTTGAGCTCCAGGTAGGTGATCCGGTCCCGGATCCGGTCCAGCTCCTCAAACGCCTCTGCAGCGGTCAGGATCTGCGCGGCGCCGTTCAGTGAACTGTTGCCGAGGGGTTGATAGCGGTCCAGACCGATGTCCGGGAGCATGCCGATGGCCACGGCCGATTCGGGGCGGATGAACGAGCCGAAGGTGCCCCCCACGTAAAAGGCGGAAAGGTCCGTCAAGGAGACCCCTACGGTCATGGCCAGGGTTTCCAGGATCGTGTACATGGCCGCCTTGGACCGCGTCAGGCTGTCCAGGTCTGCCTGGCTCAGGGTCAGAGCCTCTCCGGTGGCCGAATCTTCGGCATCGACCAGGGTCAGGTGCGCCAGACCGTCCTGGGTAAAGAGGCGGTCTTTGCAGCGGGAGGCGACGAATTTGCCGCGCATGTCGACCAGCCCGGCCAAAAAAAGCTGCGCCGCCAGGTCGATCACCCCGGAGCCGCAGATGCCTTTGGCCGGCAGCCCCCCGATGGTGCCGATGTCGAACTGGCCCGTGGCTGCGTCCACCGCCACCCGGTCGATGACCCCGGGGCCGGCGGCCATGCCCATTTTGGTCACGCCGCCTTCCAGGGCCGGACCGGCGGCCCCGGCGCAGGCGATGAGCCAGTTCCGGTTTCCCATCACGACCTCGGCGTTGGTGCCCACATCGACGAGGATCGCGGTTTCTTCTGCCCGGTGTATCCCCGAGTGGAGAATGCCGGCGATGAGATCTCCCCCGAAATAGCTGCCGATGTTGGGAAAAATCAGCACCCGCCCGCCGGGATTCACGGCCAGCCCGATGGAGGCGGCGTCGAGCACCGGCGGTCGGTTGACTGCCGGGATGTAGGGCTCCCGGATGATCCGATGAGGGGAAAGCCCGAGAAACAGATGGGTCATGGCGGTGTTTCCGGCTGCACTGACCAGATAGATGCTGCCGGGCTCGATGCCGGCCCGTCCGCATAGGGCGGCGATTTCCCGGTTCAACCCATTGACAATCAGTCCTTGGAGGTCGTCGAGGCCTCCGGGGCGGTCGGCGTGATGGATGCGGGCTAGGATGTCCGGACCGATCGCAAGCTGCGGGTTGTCAAAGGCGCTTTCCGCCAGTTCGCCCCCGGATGCAAGATCCACCAGGCGAAGCACCACCCTTGTGGTGCCAAGATCGACGGCAAGCCCGGCAACGGTGCCGGTGTCCTCCGGGTCAAAGACCGCCACCAGATCCCGGCGTCCACGGACCGGAAAGACCAGGCAGCGGGCCTTCCACTCCCATCGGCGAAGCTGTTCGGGCAGGGTCCGGATCAGGGCGAGGTCTGCATGAACCAAGGCGCCGTCGAACCGGGAGCGCAGGGCAGCCAGGAGCCTGTCGGTGTCTGCGGTATTGTCGTCCAGGGACGGCGGGGTGAGCGATATGTCGTAGATCCAGGCGGCTTCGGTCATGGTGTTTTCCGGTTTTCGACAGGCAAGTTTGATGAAATCGTAAAAAGTGCCCGAAGCGTCATTCCGGGCTTGACCCGGAATCCAGAACTTATCGAAATCACTGGATTCCCGCTTTCGCGGGAATGACGAAAAAAAGAGAATTTCGGACTTTTTACGAAACCATCAAGTTTGGGACTATATTAGATTGCTAGAAACCTGGAATGCAGACCACATGAAACCGAGGTCGGGGATAGCTGGCGGAGGGCAGTTTCTGTCATCCGTCTTCCGTGCCCTGAGCGAGGTCCGGCCAAGTCGAAGGGTGTCCTCTGTCCTCTTAATTTTTCAGACATCTGACATCTGATATCCGATATCTGGTTTTTTGCCTCCAAGCATCCCAGCATCCTAGCCTAGTAGCGCTTCGACCCGCTTGACCACCCGGTCCAAGACGATGCCGGCTTTTCCCGGAATCCGATAGTCGCTGACCCAGCCGGTCAGCGGGGTTTCTTCTTCGTTGAATTCGATGATGCGCGCCCCGGCCTGTTTGGCGATGACCGGCATGGTCGCCGCCGGCTGCACGGTGGCCGATGTTCCGATCACGAGCATCACGTCGCAGCTTTCGGCTGCCTGCTGGGACCGCCAAAGCGCCCGGGAGGGGATCATTTCCCCGAAAAACACGCATTCCGGCCGCCAGATGCCGCCGCACTCGCATCGGGGCGGGATCCGGTCCAGGTCGATGTTGCAGGTCTCCTGGCGCCGGCTGCAGTCCATGCAGCGATGGAGGGCAAAGGTTCCGTGAAACTCGATCACGTCCGTATTGCCGGCCAACTGGTGCAGCCCGTCCACATTCTGGGTGATCACGGTTTTCAAGACCCCCATCGCTTCCAGGTGCGCCAGACCCAGGTGGGCCGGATTCGGGCGGGCGGTGTCGAGCAGGGCCTTCATGTCCTTGAGAAGCACGTTCCATACCTTCACCGGATCCTTGAGGAACGCATCGATATGGGCGTATTCCATCGGATCGATCTTTTCCCAGAGCCCGCCGGGGCCGCGAAACGGCGGAATGCCGCTTTCCACGGAGATCCCCGCCCCGGTCAGGGCAGTGACGTTGGTGGCCCGGGCCAGCTCTTCTGCCGCTTTTTCGATCAGTTCTTCCATGGCGTCGTTTCCTCAAAAAGATGCCGAGACGGCATACAGGGTGAACCATGTCTGTTCGTGCTCCCAGCTGCGGTCGATGCGAAACCCCCGCTGCCGGAGACGTTCCTTTGCGGCTTTTGCTTCGCTTCTCAGCAAACCCGACAGAATCACCTGCAGCTTTTTTCCAAAGCCGGGAGCGGCCATCACCTTGTCCAAAACGGCATAGTGAAGGTTGGCCACCAGCAGTTCGGCAGGGCAGTCGATCAGCGCTTCTGCCCGGCCCTGAACCACCAGGATACGGTCGGTCATGGCGTTTGCAGAGACGTTGCGCGCCGCGGTGGCAGACGCCAGGGGGTTGAGATCAACGGCCAGAACGCGCCGGCATCCCAGGGCCGCGGATGCCAGCGCCAGGATGCCGGTTCCCGTTCCCAGGTCGAGGGCGGTGCCGGGATTGTTTTGTGAAAAGGCGGTTTCCAGGGCCCTGAGACAGTCGGCGGTGGTCGGGTGGGTTCCGCTGCCGAAAACCAGGCCAGGATCGAGAATCAGCCTGCGAGGGTTTTCACCGGGCGGGTTCTCGGCCCCCGGCCGCCAGGGCGGACGAAGTTCGAACCCGCCGATCTGCATCGGTTCGATGCTCCCGCCCTGCCATTGTTCGTAAGTCATCTTAAAGGAGTCGAGCAGATTCAGATGGGGCTGGCCTGCGAGCAGCGCGTTGACTTCTTCGCCGGCCGGCCGGGAAAAGAAGAGAAAGGAGGTGTCTTCTTCCTCCCAGTTGCCGAGATAGCCGCCGGCAAAGACTTGAGAACCTGCATCGAGACGGCCGGAGAGATAATAGATGTGGAGCTCGTCATATGGGCTGGAAATCATGGTCCGATTAATGCAGCCTGGAAATCCTGGTTCTCAGGACCAGGTCAGAGGCATCTGGGCCTGCAATAGGGGCTGAAGATAAAAAATACGAAGCACGAAATCCGAAATACGAAACAAATTCGAAACTCGAATGACCGAATCACCAAAACAAGGGCGAATGCAATTTCTGGAAAGCTGCTGTTGTTTTGATCATTCGAATTTTGGTCATTAGGATTTGTTTCGTATTTCGATATTCGGATTTCGTATTTATTTACAGGGAGACCATCTGGGACTTCCCCTATGCGGGGTTGCAATCGACGTCCCGGTCCAAAGCCGTTTTTCCGCCTACCGGTTCAACTGGTCGATGTACCATTCCATGGGATCGATCAGCTTGAAGCCG
>CBFCZJ010000177.1:0-7737 GCA_965602445.1 uncultured Desulfobacterales bacterium
AGATGCTGTTCGGTCATCTTTTTCCGAACCTGCTGGAGGCGGGATGCATAATCGTGGTGTATCATCATCGATCCCTGCTCAAATCGCTGCCGCGATTGGATTGATATTTCGCGCTGCGCGAAATATAAACAGAATACAGTTTCCCGTCTATGCTGACTGCTTCCGTGCCGGCGGAGCTACAGCTCAATTTTTTCGCACCGTCAGGTGCAAAGATCCGATTGAAGGTCTCCGGCTTTGTCGGAGACCTTTAATAGGATCGGGAGGTGACGCCGTGAACATCGAAACCCATCAGAAAATCGATCCGGCCCTTTGCGGGCGAGCCGTGGCGCTGGAAAAAGGCGCCAGCCAGGTGGAGCTGAAAACCCTCCCACAGATGAGCGTCGACGACAGCGGCCTGGTTCACGGAGGGTTTGTCTTCGGCCTGGCCGATTATGCCGCCATGATCGCCGTCAACCACCCCCATGTGGTTCTCGGCGGCGCCGAGGTCCGCTTTCTCAAGCCCGTTCGGGTCGGAGAACGGCTGCTGGCGGCGGCCCGGGTCGAAACCGCCGAAGGAAAAAAGCGGGTGGTGCCCGTCACCGTGGAACGCGAAGGCGAAAAGGTGTTCGAGGGCACCTTTTCTTGCTTCGTGCTGGACCGCCACGTGCTGGCCTGAGTAGGGCCTTGTCGTCACGCCGTCTGCCATGCTCATCGTTTTTTCTTTCCATTGATGTCGGAAATCATGTCGGCAAGCTCGGTGGCGATTTTCGAGATTTTTTGGCCGGGCGGCGGCTTCGGAGACGGTGTTCCGCGGCGCCCCGGATCCAGGATCATCTCCGACCGGTTGGAAATGATCTGATCCAGGCTGATGGTGTCCGGCTCGGTTTCGACTTGAGGCGGCTTCGGCGTTTTTCCGCGCTCCGGGCCAGGAGGGGAGGCGGCGTTTTCATCGGCGGCTGCAGCCGATGCCGGGCTCGGCGGTTCCAGGATTTCCGCTTCGACGTCCAGGTAGTTTCCGGACCGATCGAAGACCACGCCGATCACCGCCTGGACATCGAAGTCGAGACGGTAGGCAACCTCATCTTTCAGCGCGACGAAGTCGCCGTGCCGGGACGCCATGCCGGTGATTTTCGCCAGCCGGTGCCGGGCGCGAAAGACTTTCGACAGCGCTTCCCAGTCGAGGTTTTCCGAGATGACCTCGAACAGGTCCCGCTCCTGTTTCCGGATGATTTCCGGGTCTGTGATCCGGATCTTCATGGCGCCCCCGCCTCTATGGAGTCCTTGCTGTTCGGCGACGGCTCCCCAAAGGGGCGGATCTCCTGCTCGAAAAAGTGCACCAGCTCCATGGCCAGCTTCAGGTAGGCCCGGGCTCCCCGTGCGGTGATGTCGTGCAATACCAGCGGTCGGCCGAAGTCGGAGGACTCCCGCAGCTGTCCGTCCCATGGGATCGTGGTGTGAAACAGGTTTTTCCGGAAAGTGCCGAGGATCTCTTCCGGGCAGGAGATTTGCCCTTCGGCGGCGTCCGGACACATGGTAAAAAGAACGCCGGCGACGCTCAGCCCGGGGTTGTGCTCCTGCTGAAGCGATCCGGCAATCGCCAGAAGCTGCCCCATCCCTTCCAGGGTATAGATCTGGCACTGCACCGGGATCAAAAGCCAGTCGGCGCAGACCATGGCCGAGACTGCCAGAAAATTCAAAGACGGGGGGGCGTCGAGCAGGATATATTCGTAGTCTTCGGCAATGGTTTCGACCCGCTTTCGCAGCCGCCGCTGTCGGTCGGCGCTCAAGGAAAGCGCCTTTTCCACCTCCATGAGGGAAAACCGGCCCGGCAGAACTCGAAGATGGGGCAGTTCGGTGTCGACCACTGCCTCTTCAATCGGCGCGTTTCCGGTGAACACGTCGGCAAGATCGGCCGAAAGGGTTGGTTTTTCGATCCCGAGTCCGGTGGTGGCGTTGCCAAGCGGATCACAGTCGATCAAAAGGGTCCTTCGCTCAAAGAGGGCCAAGGCGCCGGCGAGGTTGACGGCGGTTGTCGTTTTACCGGTTCCGCCCTTCTGGCTGACGATGCAGATGACGTTGGCCATGGTCCTCGTCGCGGGAAAAGCTATTGTTCAACTTCCTGGATCCATTTCGCTCCTCTCTGGAGACGAAACCGGAAGATTGGTGCGTATCGTTAGACGAATTTTCTACCACAGCTTATAGTGCCTGTCAACATGTTTGCCACCTATATCTGGTGTTTTGGGGGATCCAATGGCTTTCGATCGTAACCGGATCGTTTTTCCGCTCTTGGTGAAAATATGATAAACTCGCAATCAAGTCTCTGTTCGGTTCTGCGGCCACTCGGCTTCGAGTTTTTCACGGCTTCCGGGAAGATCCTCCCACAGCCCTGATATCAACCTTGTAAACGTGCATGGACCCGTAGAATTTTATCCCCTAAAAAAGAAAGGAGACTGAGATGGGCAAACGAGTCGGCGTTCTGCTTTCCGGATGCGGTGTGTTCGATGGATCGGAGATTCACGAAGCGGTGCTGACCCTCTATTTTCTGGCCCGGGCCGGTGCAGCGGTCGTCTGCACGGCGCCGAACATGAATCAGCACCATGTCATCGACCACTTCACCCAACAGGAAACGACCGAGACCCGAAACGTGCTGGTGGAGTCGGCCCGCATCGCCCGGGGAGAGATCCGGGATCTGGCCGAGATGCATGCGGAGGATCTCGACGCCCTGATCGTGCCCGGCGGATTCGGCGCAGCCAAGAATCTGAGCGACTTTGCGGTCAAGGGCACGGCGGCCGCAGTCCACCCGGAGGTGCAGCGGATTTTTACCGAGATGCTGTCGGCAAAAAAACCGGTGGGCGCCATCTGCATTGCACCGGCCACCCTGGTTCGGGCAGTCTCGGAGCGCAGCCCGGAGGTGACCATCGGAAACGATGTGGGCACGGCTTCGGCCATTGAAACCATGGGCGGCCGTCACCGCAACTGTCCCGTAGACGGCATCCATGTGGACGAGGCCAACCGGATCGTCACGACCCCGGCATATATGCTCGGACCCGGCATCGCCGACGTGGCAAAGGGAATCGAAAAACTCGTCGATCAGATCATGAGGATGTAAAAATGGGACAACCCGGCCCCGGCCTTTTCCTTCACACGGGAAACCGGCTGGAAACCCTGGCAGACGAGCTTTCCCGGCTCCTGGAATCCCCGCTCGATTCCCCCATGGTGCCCGAGACGATCGTGGTCCAGAGCCGGGGGATGCAGCGCTGGATCAGCATGGAAATCGCCCGCCGCCAGGGGATATTCGCCAACGGGGTATTTCCGTTTCCCAACGCATTCGTCGACGCACTGTGCCGCTGCGCGGTTGCGGATCTTCCGGATCGGCAAGAAGATCGATTTCACCCGGCGACGATGGCATTCCGGCTTTTCTCCCTTTTTCCGGTGTGTATCGAACAGCCCGAATTCGAGCCGATTCGAATCTATCTTCGCGACGACGACCGCAAACTCAAGCGGCTTCAGCTTGCCGAAAAAATCGCCGACCTGTTCGACCAGTACCTGGTCTTTCGGCCGGAAATGATCCTTGGCTGGGAGCAAGGCACCGATGCCCATTGGCAGGCGCAGCTGTGGCGAATGCTGGCGAGCGTCGAAGGGACCGAAAAACGACAGTTTCTTCACCGCACCCGGCTTCGTCGACTGCTGCTCGAGGCGTTGGGCGATCTTCACGGAACGATTCCAGGCCTGCCGGAGCGGGTGTCGGTATTCGGGGTGTCCTATCTTCCCCGGTTTCATTTGGAAGTGCTTTCCGCCCTGGCCAGGCGGATTCCGGTTCATTTGTTCTGCATCAATCCCTGCCGGGAATACTGGGCCGACATCGCCGGCCGGCGGGAGGCTGGCCGGATCGCCCGGCGCTATTCTCAAGAGGCGGTCGATCCGAAAGCCGATCTGCATTTAGAGGAGGGAAACCGGCTCCTGGCCGCCACCGGGACCCTGGGAAAGGCGTTTCTCGAGCTGATTCTGGACGCCGGCGCACACATCCAGGAACATTTCGTGGAACCCGGCAAGGATCTGCTTCTTTCCCGCGTACAGTCCGACATCCTGCATCTGCGAAATCCGGACGGTGCCGTCCGCCGCCGGACGGACGGCTCAATTCAGATCCATTGCTGCCACAGCCCCATGCGCGAAATCGAGGTGCTGCACGATCAGCTCCTGGCCCTGTTTGAAGAAGATCCCGGCCTTTGCCCCCGGGACGTTCTGGTCATGACGCCGGACATCGAAGCCTATGCCCCGATGATCCACGCGGTGTTCGACGCCCATCCCGACGATCGGAACCGGATTCCCTACAGTGTTTCAGACAGCAGCGTGCGCAGGGAAAGCCGCGTGGCCGCCGGTCTTTTGGCCATTTTAGATCTTGCCGGCAGCCGCCTCGGCGCCACGGAAGTGCTCAACCTGCTGGAGGTGGGACCGATCCGGCAGCGGTTTGCGATTTCCGAGGAGGATGTCGGCCGGATATCGCAGTGGGTGGCAGGCAGCGGCATCCGCTGGGGCCGGGACGCCGGCGACCGGAAGCGGGCCGGTCTTCCGGCCAGCGCGGCAAACACCTGGCAGACCGGAACCGACCGGCTGCTTCTCGGCTATGCCGTCTCTAGCGAGGACCTGCTGTTGCACGGCATCGTTCCCTACGGACGCATCGAAGGAAACGACGCCCGGACCCTCGGTCGGTTTCTGGAGTTTACCCACCGCCTCTTTGATTTCATCGACCGGTTTTCCGTGGAGCAGCCGCCGGCGCTGTGGAGAGATCTGCTGGTCGAGGCGCTGGAGGCGCTGTTTCTGCGCGGGGACGAGAGCGAATCCGAGTACCGGGAACTTCTTTCGTGCCTGGACGATCTGGCGCGGCACAGCCAAAACGCAGGCTGCCAGGAGCCGATCGGGTGGGAGGCAATCCGCAGTTGGCTCTGCCGGAAACTTGAGAGCCGGTCCTTTGGAAGCGGGTTTATTTCCGGCGGGGTGACCTTCTGCGCCATGGTCCCCATGCGGAGCATTCCCTTTGAAGCGATCTGCATGATTGGAATGAACGACGGGGACTTTCCCCGGGACAACCGCACGCCGGGATTCGATCTGATGGCGGCCCATCCACGGCCTGGGGATCGAAACAGGCGCGACGACGACAGGTACCTCTTTTTAGAGGCGTTGATTTCCGCGCGGCGCAGGCTTTACATCAGCTACGTGGGCCAGAGCGTTCAGGACGGGTCATCGCTGCCGCCGTCGGTGATGGTCAGCGAACTCGTCGACGCCCTGCAACGGGGCTATGGAATCGAACCCGATCAGCTGACGGTTCGACACTCTCTCCAGGCCTTTTCCCCCCGATACTTTACCTCTGAAGACAAGCTGTTCAGCTATTCAATGGAAAACCTCAGGGCCGCCGAGACGCTGACCGGGGAAAAAAGCCCCTGTCCGTTTCTGACCGGTGAGGTACCGATGACCGAGGACGAATCGAAGCGGTGGCGGGCCTTGGATGTTCATACCCTGTGCGATTTTTTCTCCCACCCGGCTCGATTCCTGCTCCGGCAGCGGCTGGGGGTCCACCTGGACGCCGAGCCGGAAAGTCTCGAAGATAACGAACCCTTTGTTATCGACGCGCTTCAGGCCTATCACATCGGCCAGGAGCTGGTGCAGTTGCTGATCAAGGGCGGATCCGCATCGGCGCGCCTTCCGGTGGAACGGGGCATCGGGCGGCTTCCCCACGGCAGTCCGGGCGAGGCCGGCTTTCGCAGGCTCAGTGTCGACGCCGGCCAGTTTGCCCAAAACGTGCAGAAGCTCGAGTTGGGGGAGGGTCTGCCTCCCCTGGCGGTTTTCCTCGATATCGGCGGGTTTTCCCTGAGAGGAAACCTGAAAGACGTCTACCGCCGCGGTCTTTGCCGTTTTCGATACGGAAGGATGAGAACGGTCGACCTGCTCGACGGCTGGATTCGGCACCTGGTCCTTTGCCTCCTGCAGCCTTCTTCGCCGCCGCCGGCCACCTCGCTGTACTTTCGGGATGCGGCATGGCGGTTTTCCCGGACCGACCGCGCCCGGCACTTGCTGGCGGACCTGCTGGACCTGTTCGAGTCCGGCCTCCGCAGGCCCACTCACTTTTTCCCGGCCGCCTCCGAGGCTTATGCCCGGGCAAGGTTTTCCGGGGCCTCCGAAAACAAGGCCATGGCAAGGGCCCGCCGCGTCTGGACAGATGAATTTCGGCCCGGCGAATCAGACGATCCCTACCACCGGCTTTGCTTCCGGGATCAGGATCCCCTCGACGCTGAGTTCAGGGAACTGGCCGAGGCGGTCTGGACCCCGCTTTTCGAATCCGGAGAGCCGATTTCCTGGTAGGCCGTCTGTGTTCGGGCGCAATGATGAAACCGGTTTTTTCACCGCAGAGGCGCCGAGGCCGCAGAGTCGGCACAGAGAAGATTTAAAAGGTTTTCTCTGCGTCCTCTGTGTCTCGGTGGTGCGTTTTTTTGATCTGAGAACCGTCACCAAAATGATGCTATCGAACACTTAGGGGCCGTCTTCATCCAACCGGCCGTTTGTTCCGTAGCCGGTTCCGAATTTGTCGATGTGGAGCTCGCCGCCGGTGGCCCAGTTCTGGCGGTCGAGCTCCTCGACCAGAACGGTGATCCATTCGGGACGGGAGTCGACTGTCCGGGCCACGGCATCGGTGACGGCCTTGACCAGTCGGCGTTTTTGATCCAGGGATCTTCCTTTGGCCATGCGGATGTTTACGATCGGCATTTTTGTCCTCTTTGTCCTTCTGTTCAGGAAACAGCTCGAGTCACGGGTTTTTCACCGTGTGGTTGTCTCGTATTCCAAGTCAAAAGACAAGGAGGGATTTTGAGGTTCTGGATTGCCGCCGGGCGCTGCTTCAGGAAAGGGCAGCCAGCCAGGAAAGGATGACGACAACCCCCGCCAGCGCCATAAACCGGTGCTGCCAACGCTTCTTGGGAGGAGCGGCAAGACGCAGTTCGTACACCGACCCCAGGACAGCACCGGCCAGAAAGCCGAACAGGTGGGCGGTGATATCCGAATGCCGGCCGGCACCGAGAAAAGCAAGCAGGGCCAGTCCGCCGGCCAGGGGAAGCCAGGCCCGAAATCCGGCGGTTTTTGACCGGCGGCGACGGTATGTCTGGACCGCCCCCAGGATGCCCACCGCGCCGAACACCGCGGTGGAGGCTCCGATAGACAGGTGATTGGATTGAAAGAGCCACGCGTTGGCCAGATTGCCGAGTATGCCGGAAGCCAGGATCATCAGCCAACCAAGACCGGCGCCGGTGAGGTGGCATACGGCAGTTCCGAAAAGGGCGATGCCGACAAGATTGCCGGCCAGATGAAGGAAATCAGCGTGCAGGGTCAGCGCGGTGAGGGTTCGAAATAACTCGCCGGAGAGAATCTGCTCGGCCCCGGCCCCGGCCCTCCCGACGATCTCCGAAGGATCGGATGCACTCAGGCGGGCCAGGTGGGCGGCCAGAAGAAAAAGGGACACCCATACCCCGGTAAACGTTTTTTCCGCCGGATACTCCATCGAGGCGGGCTTTTCTGCGCCGGGCCCAGCGGCGTTTTCCTCGCGATAGGCCTCGATCAAGGAAAAGGCCTCTTTGCGGACCTCGTCGGCCACGCGCAGTTCCCACCCATTTGCCGTGCGCCGAACAACATAGGAAATGCCGTAGGAGGTCAGCACCAGAGCGTAGGTATTGGCTTCCTCGTGGCTGATGTCGGTATACAAGGCAACGGTGT
>CBFCZJ010000178.1:0-7719 GCA_965602445.1 uncultured Desulfobacterales bacterium
AATTGTCCTTCCCCAGCCGGAAGATTTCGGAAAAATCATTATGTCCACAGCAGTACGATCCCCGCCGAGACCAACACGTTCAACAAAGACAGCGGCAGCAGCAGCTTCCAGGCGTAGTCCATGAGCTGGTCGTAGCGCGGCCGCGGCAGGGCGGCGCGAAACAGGACGAACGCGAACACGAAGACCAGCCACTTGAGAAAGAACCAGACGATGGGCGGCAGCAGCGGCCCGGTCCACCCGCCGAAGAAGAGCGTGACGATGAAGGCCGACGTCAGGGCGATTCCCAGGTATTCGCCCACGAAGAACAGGCCGAACTTCATCCCGGAATACTCGGTGTGATACCCCTCCACCAGTTCGCTTTCGGCCTCGGGAATGTCCAGCGGAAGCCGGTGGCTTTCGGCCACCCCGGCGATCAGGAAGATGACCAGACCCGGAAACTGGGGGATGCAGAACCACATGTCCTTTTGGGCCGCCACGATGTCTTTCAGGTTGAAGGACCCGGCCAGCATGACCACGCCCATCAGAGAAAGCCCCATGAACACCTCATAGCTGAGCAGCTGGGCGGCGGCCCGAAGCCCCCCCATCAGGGAGTATTTGCTCTGAGACGCCCAGCCCCCGAGCACGACGCTGTAGATCCCCAAGGAAAACATGGCCAGCACGAAAAGAAGCCCGATGTCGAGATCCACCACCGCTACGGTCGGGGTGAAGGGGATGACGGTAAAGGACATCAGGCCGGTCAGAACCACGATGGTCGGGGCGATTACGAACACGGGACGATCGGAAAAAGGCGGGATCCAGTCCTCCTTGCTCACGATCTTGACCACGTCGGCCAAGGGCTGGAAGATCCCCAAGGGGCCCACCCGGTTCGGCCCAAGCCGGTCCTGCCAGATGCCGAGCATCCGCCGTTCCAGCCAGATCAGGCCGGCGCTGGTGCTCAGGGCGCCGCCCAGCACGATGATCACGATCAGCACCCGTGTCAGGATTTCAGACATTTTCCTCCACCCGGTTCACCTCCACCGCGGTTCGGCCGGTAAAAAACGGCATGCCGGGCAGGCCCCGGGCCAGCCCGGCGTTCTTCACCACAAAGCCCTTTTGGATCTTCGCCACCAGATGGAGGGTCTCCTGGTTTACGCGCACCTTCACCGTATCGCCTTGGGCAACACCCAGCTCCGAGGCGTCTTCTTCAGACAAAACGACGTAGGCCGGCACGACTCGTACGGCCACCGACGGCGACAAGAGGCTCAGCTCCTCGGAACCGAAGATCTCAAAGAGGGGCAGCACCCGCCACTTGCCGTTTCCAGAGACGGGCCGCTCCGGAGCACCGCCAAAATAGGAAGGCGCTCTTTTCGAATCCGGTTCCACGAGTCGTCGTCCCGGACCCTCTCCCAAGAGCGGGCCGCCGATTTCCTGTTGAAACCGGTTCAGGGCCTGAACCGAGCTCCAGCCCGGCACCCGGTATCGAGTTATCAGGGAAGACGGCGGACGTTGCCCGCTGCCTTCCATGGAAAAGGAAAGCGGCGTATCCGGGTCCTGCGGCGGGGCCGGTTCATGCACGTCGATGTGGGCGGAAACAGCCGTGCGGCCGCTGAAGCGAGAGCTCTGCCGTGGGATCTTAGCCCCCCGGAGTCGAAGATCCGGCCCCGGAGCCGCCTGCCCCACGCCCGAAAGCGACGGAACCGCCTCGGCCATGGCCCGGTGGACGTCATCGGTCCGCCGCCAGGAAAGCATCTCCGGTCGGTTCGCGGCCGCGGAAAGGTGGCAGATCCAGCGCCAGCTTTCCCGGACCGCCCCCCCGGGGACAAACACCTGGAAAAAGCGCTGGGCCCGGCCCTCGCTGTTGACCAGGGTTCCAGTGCCTTCGGCGAAGGTCGCCGAAGGCAGGATGATATCTGCCCGGTCCGCGGTGCGGGTCTTTACGTGGTCGACGACCACCACGGCGCCGGCCTGCTCGAAAAACGAGATGACGGAAGCCGGGTCCGCGTGTCTGAAGAGGTCTGTTTCCAGCACCACCGCCGCGGTCGAAGTCTCGGTCTCGACCCGCTCGAAGGCTTCTTCCAGGGCGCCTGCCGGCTCGAGCATCCCAAGGCCCATGCTGTTGCACTCCGGCACCGTCAGAAAGATCCGGGCACTTGCGCCCCGCGCCTTTAGGGCCCAGGCGATGTTGGCCGCGGCCTCCAGCACCGGGGCGCTTTCGCAGCTCGTACCCGACGCCACCAGGGGCCGTTTTGCTCCGGCCAGAAAATCGGCGATCCGCCGGGCCGCCTTTTCTTCTTCGACGTCGAGGCCGGGGGGGTCCGGCGCCGCAGGATCGATGCAGTGCGCGACTGCAAAGCCGAGCCTGGCAAGATCGTCCGGCCCGGCCCGGTGAACGCCGGCGGCCGCGTCGTCGAGCTTCGTATCGCAGGGGGTTGCGACAAACAGGGGCGCCTTTTCGTCCTGAACCACTTCGCGCCATCCGGCGGCGTTCCAGGGGGGGATCCCGGCCTCGGCGGCCCGGCGTGCACCTTCGGCCCGCACGAGCTGCCGCAGGGCCAGGGCGGCCATCGGGGCGGTGTTGACCAGGTCCTCTCCCAGAACCAGCACCGCATCGGCGCCGGAAGTCTCCTGGAGGCAGGCGGCGGGCACCGGGCCGTCACGCAGGATCTCAAGGGCCCGGCAAAGCAGCAAAAGATCGGACCGGCCGAGGCCGGCGTAGAAATTTTCGGCACCTACCAGAGTCTTGAGGGCGAAGTTGGCCTCCAAAGAGGCCCGGGGCGAACCGATGCCGATGGTCCGGCCGGCCTCGGCCACCCAGGTTCCGGCCCTGGTAAGGGCCGCATCGGGGGCAGCCGCCCCTTTTTCCCCTTCTTTGTCTGAAGGCATCAGGGGGCTTCGGATCCGCTGTCCGCCGTTGACGAACTCGTAGCCGAAGCGGCCCCTGTCGCACAGAAAGTATCCGTTTACCTTGGGATGGTACCGGTTGTGGATGCGGCGAAGAACCCCGTAGCGCTCGCCGGGCAGGGTGTTGCAGCCCAGGCCGCAGTGCACGCAGACCGACGGGGCGGTCTGAAGGTCCCACTTGCGGGTGTAGTGGGCCTTCAAGGACTTGTCGGTGAAGACCCCGGTGGGGCAGATCTCCACCAGGTTGCCGCTGAATTCGCTTTGAAGGGTGCCGTCTTTCTGGCGGCCGAAGAAGAGCCGGTCGTGGGCGCCGAACACGTCCAGGTCCCGGCCGCCCGCATAGTGCCGGTAAAATCGCTGGCACCGGTAACACTCGATGCAGCGGTTCATCTCGTGGTTGATAAAGGGGCCCAGGTCCTGGTTGCGGAAGGTTAGCTTGGCGAATCGATAGCGGCGGTAGTTGTGGCCGGTCATGACCGTCATGTCCTGCAGGTGGCACTCCCCGCCTTCGTCGCAGACCGGACAGTCGTGGGGGTGGTTCACCATGAGCCACTCGATCACCGAGGCCCTGAAGCTTCGGGCGTCGGGGTCGTCGATGGAGATCCGGGTGCCGTCCGCAGCCGGAGTCATGCACGCCATGACGATTTCGCCCTGGCGGTCGTCTTCGTCTTCGAACCGCTTTACCGCGCACTGGCGGCAGGAGCCCACCGAATGCAGGGCCGGGTGCCAGCAGAAATACGGAATGTCGAACCCCAGCGACAGGCAGGCGTGCAGCAGGTTCTGGCCTTCTTCGACCTCGTAGGGCCTATCGTCGACGTAGATGGTCGGCATCGGTCATCTTCTCCAGGGGCAGCGCCCCTCGCGAATGTGGCGTTCGAAGTCTTCTTCGAAGTACTTCAGAGCGCTCTTGAGCGGTTCTGCGGCTCCCGGAGCCAGGGCGCAGAAGGTGTTTCCCGGCTTGAGCAGCTCCACGTGGCGGTGAAGCTGCGCGATGTCTTCAGACTTTCCCCGTCCGCTTTCCAGGGCCTCCAAAAGCCGGGCGGCCCAGGGCAGCCCCTCCCGGCACGGGGTGCACCAGCCGCAGGACTCCTGGGCGAAAAACCGCATCAGGTTGAGCACCACGCCCACCGGGCAGGTCCTGTCATCGAGGATCACCATACAGCCGGTGCCCATCCGGCTTCCGGCCTTCTGGATCGAGTCGAAATCCATGGGGGTGTCCAGGTGCTCCTCGAGCAGAAAATCGGTGGAGCCCCCCCCGGGGATCACCGCCCGGAAGCGGTAACCTTCGGCCATGCCGCAGGCGTGCTCTTCGAAGATCTCCCGGATCGAGGTTCCCATGGGAAGCTCCCAGGCCCCGGGCCGCCGGACCCGCCCGCTGGCGCCGTAGATCTTGGTGCCGCCGTCTACGCTTTTGCTCAGGCCGCGAAACCAGTCCGCCCCCTTTTTCAGGATGTGGGGCACGTTGCACAGCGTTTCGACGTTGTTGACCACGGTGGGCTTTCCCCACAGCCCCACCACCGGCGGAAACGGCGGCTTGGCGCGGGGCAGGGGTCGGCGACCTTCCAGGGCGGTGAGCAGGGCGGTTTCCTCGCCGCAGATGTATCTGCCGGCGCTGACGTGCAGGTGCAGTTCGAAACCGAATCCGGTTCCCCGGATGTTGGACCCGAGCCACTTTTCCCGATAGGCTTCGGCAACGGCCCGGCTCAGTCGTTTTTCCGCGGTCCGATAGGACTGGCGCAGAAACAGGTAGCCGATGTCGGCCTGCACGGCATAGGCGCTGACGACGATCCCTTCGATCAACTGGTGGGGATTTCCCTCCAACAGGAGCCTGTCTTTGAAGGTGGCCGGCTCCATTTCGTCGGCGTTGACCACCAGGTACTTGGGATGGAGCACGTCTTCGCCCATGGGCACGAACCCCCACTTGTGGCCCGTGGGAAATCCCGCCCCACCCCGTCCGCGCAGATGCGCGTTCCGCACCCGGTCGACGATGTCCGACGGCGCCATGCCCAGGGCCGCTTCAGCCGCCTCGTAGCCGCCCGCACGACGGTAGGCGTCGATGTCCAGGGGCTCTTTTCCGGGCCGGATGTGCTCGGTCAGCGGGGTTTCCATGCCGTTGGGCTCTTTTTACCGGTAGCGGTGGAAAAGTTCATCAAGGGAATCCGGATCCAGACGGCAGTGAAGGTCGTCGTCGATCATCACGGCCGGGGCCCGGTCGCAGGCCCCCAGGCAGACCACCGGCAACAGGGTGAACCGGTTGTCTGCGGTGGTCTCACCCAGCCCCACGCCGAGGCGCTCGCTCAGGTGGACAAGGAGGTTGTCGCTTCCCATGATCCAGCAGCTGACGCTGTTGCAGACCAGGATCACGTGTCGCCCGACCGGCTTGCGGTAGATCAGGTTGTAGAAGGTTGCCACCGCATCCAGTTCGGCCACGCTCATCTCAAGCAAGCCGGCCAGATCCGTCAGGGCCTCGTCCGATACCCAGCCGCGGTGCCGCTGCACGATTTTCAGCGCCTCCACCGAAACGGCCCGCCGCTGTTCGTATTTCGGATACTCGGCCTCGATTTGTTCGACTTCCAGCTCCGTTAGCATCCCTTGTTCTCTCGTTGTCGGTTCATGACTTTTTTTCTGCGCCCCGGCTACCGGTCCACGTCTGCCATGACATAGTCGATGCTTCCTAGAATCGCCACCAGGTCCGGAATCATCAGCCCCCGGGCGACGGCCGGAATCATCTGCAGGTGGGCAAAGGACGGGGTGCGGATGCGCGCCCGATAAGGGTGATTGCCGCCGTCGCTGATCAGATAGTACCCGTTTAAGCCCTTGGTGGCCTCCACGACCGACAGGACCTCTCCGGGCGGGATTACCGGTCCCCAGGTGACCGACAAAAAGTGGGTGATCAGGGTCTCGATGTCCTCGAGGGTGCGATCCCGTCGGGGGGGCACCGCCAGCGGGTGGTCGGCCTTGTATGGGCCGGAGGGCATGTTTTCGAGGCATTGGCGGATGATTCGCAGGCTCTGGCGGATTTCTTCGACCCTCACCCGGGCGCGGTCGTAGACGTCGCCGCAGCGACCGGTCGGAATCTCGAAGTCAAAGCGCTCATAGCCGCTGTAAGGCCGCTTCTTTCGAAGATCCCATTCCAGGCCGCAGGCCCGAAGCCCGGGTCCGGTCACCCCCCATGTGACGGCCTCCTTTTGGGAATAGGCCCCGACCCCTTGGCTCCGGCCCTTGAGGATGCGGTTTTTCATGACCAGCCCGTCGTACTCTTTCAGGCGCCGGGGCATGTAGTCGAGAAAGTCTTTCACCTTCTGCTTCCAGCCCCGGGGAAGGTCCTGGGCGACCCCGCCGATGCGAAACCAGGCCGGATGCATCCGCCCGCCGGTAATACCCGTCACGATGTCAAAAATCCGCTCCCGGTCGTAGAACATGTAAAAGACCGGGGACATCATCCCCACGTCCTGGGCAAAGGTGCCGTACCAGACCAGGTGGCTGGCGATGCGGAACAGCTCCACCATCATCACGCGGATGACCTCCACTTTCTCCGGCACCCGGATGCCCGCGAGCTTTTCCACCGCCAGCACGTAAGGCAGGTTGTTCATGACCCCGCCCAGGTAGTCGATCCGGTCGGTGTAGGGAATGAAAGTGTGCCAGGTCTGGCGTTCGGCCATTTTTTCGGCGCCGCGGTGGTGGTAGCCGATTTCCGGAACCGCCTCGACGATCTCCTCGCCGTCGAGCTGCAGCAGGATGCGGAAGACCCCGTGGGTGGCGGGATGCTGAGGGCCGAAATTCAGGAACATCAGATCGGTGTCTTCGCCGGGGCTTTCCATTCCCCACTGCTCGGGCCGAAAGCGCAGTGCTTCTTCCTCTTTCTGCCGCCGCTCCGGCGGGAGGGAAAAGGGTCCTGCTTCGGTGGCCCGGGCCGGGTATTCCTTGCGCAGGGGGTGGCCCTGCCAGGTCGGAGGCAAAAGAATCCGCCGCAGGCCCGGGTGCCTGTCGAAGACCACCCCGAACATGTCCCACACTTCCCGTTCGTACCAGTTGGCTGCGGGCCAGATGTCGGTGACGGTCTCGATGGAAGGCGATTCGCCTTCAAGCGCCGCCTTGATGCGGATATCGGCGTTTCGGTCCAGGGAAAGCAGATGATAGATGACGGTAAAATCGCTTCGGGGCCGGCCGTCTATGTGAGAGTAAAGGCGTTCGTCCACGGCAGTCAGATCGAACAGCATGGCGTACGGATCGTTTACGCCGGTTTTGAGAAACCGCAGGATCGGGCGGGCGTCTTCGGCCCTGACCCAGGCGGTGGGAATTTCGTCCCGGGTCGGCTGGAATCGAACGTCCGACTGCGGAAAGCGCGTGCGCAGCTCTGCGATGATGTCCGGAGTCTGGTTCATGGGGCGGTTCAAAGGCTGTCGGGCGGGCGCAGGTTCGTGGTCTGCTGCCGGTCTCGTCGTTTTCGGTCGCGCAAAGACGGCCGCGGTAGGCGCTGCGTCTCCTGGGGTCCGGCAATCCAGCTCACGGGGCGCCGGTCCCGCTGCACCGCCTCCTGCAGCAGGTTCAGCCCCTCCATGAACGCCCCAGGGCTCGGGGGGCATCCCGGAACGTAGACGTCCACCGGCACAATCTTGTCGACGCCCTGGACCACGCTGTAGATGTCGTACATGCCGCCCGAGTTGGCGCACGACCCCATTGAAATCACCCAGCGCGGCTCCATCATCTGTTCGTAGAGTCTGCGGATCATCGGTGCGCATTTGATGAAGGGCGTGCCGGCGATGACCATCAGGTCGGCTTCCCGGGGGGTTCCGCGGATGACCTCGGCGCCGAAGCGGGCGATGTCGTACCGGCTGG
>CBFCZJ010000179.1:0-7700 GCA_965602445.1 uncultured Desulfobacterales bacterium
GGCGGAGCAATTGCGACGTCTCTCGCAGCGCATGGAGGCCGACCTTTCGGAACTGGCGTTGCAGGGCGCGCAGGCTGGCGGGGACGCCCAGGCCATGGAAACCGTTGCGACCGGCCGCTCCCTGCTGGGCGAGCTGCGACGATTCAACCGCGAGGTCATCGAACAAAGCCGCTTCGTTCGCATCCACCGCCAGGGAGGCACCCTCAACGCCTATCTCCTGCCCGGCGCCAAGCGTCCCCACGCGGTGCGCAACATGTCTCGAGCATTTTGGGAAGATGAGGCCATCGGCAAGGTACATCGGACCGTTTTCGACGCTGGCTACCTCCTCCGCCGCCATGCCTGCATGGCCTGCCCCATTTACTGCAGCGGCATCTACCGGATCGGAGAACTCGTCTGCGAGGGTCTTCAGGCAAACTCCTGGCGGGCGTTTGCCTCGAATCTGGACATCACAGATCCGGCCGGGGTGATGCGGCTGCACGCCCTGACCAACCGCTTCGGTCTGGACGGCGACCATACCTCCGCGGCGCTGGCCTGGGCGGTGGAGTGCTTCCAGAAGGGCATCATTGACTCCCGGGATACGGGAGGGCTGCTCCTGGACTGGAACGACGGTAAGGCGATGGAGGCGCTGCTCGAGCAGATCGCCAACCGCACCGGCTTCGGTGAAGTGCTGGCCGACGGGTTGTCAGAGGCCGCCCGCCGGGTTGGCCGCGGCAGCGAGCGCCTGGCGGTTCTTTCCCACGGCAACGCCCTAATGGAGGCGGCCATGCGCTCGCACAAGGCCTGGGCTCTCGGGATCGTCACCAGCACAAAGGGGGGCGGTCACCTGCGCGGCGCACCGGCGGTGGAGGCGCAGCGGCTTACCCCGGAACAGAGCCGGCAGTGGTTCGGCATCGGCGACGTCCAGGATCCCACCGCCTACGAAAACAAGGCCGAACTGGTGACCTGGTATGAGAACTACAAGGGCGTGGTCGACATGATGGGGCTTTGCTATCTGCCGTCCATGTGGATGGAACTGGGTCTTTTTGCGCCTGCGGACATTGCCCGCTTCTACGGCATGGTCACCGGCAGCGACCAGGCCGCGGAGGACCTGCTCGGAGCCGCGGCACGCTTGCAGGCCTTGGAATCGGCTTTCAATCTCCTCCACGCAGGATTCGGACGCGCCGATGACCAACCGCCGGCCAAGTTGATCGAGACGCCGGTTGCCGAGGGACCGTTCACCGGCCAGCGCCTCGATCCGGATCGCTGGCAGGAGATGCTCGACGCCTACTACCGGCTCCATGGCTGCGATCCGGCCACCGGCTGGCTCACTCGTGAGCACCTGGTGAGGCTGGGTCTACCCGAGGCGGCCGACCGCCTGAAGGCTGCCGGCATCCGGCTGCCGGATGCGGCCGGTGCCGCTTGCCGGGAGGCTCCTTGAAAACGGCCGTCGTAGACGAGGCGCGCTGCGTCGGGTGCAGGCTGTGCGAACTGGCCTGCTCTTTCGGCCGCCGGGGGCAGTTCGATCCCGAAGTGGCCGCCATCCGCGTCACGTTCCTCGACGACGGCCGGCTGGCGGTGACCGTGGCCGACGCCTGCTCCGGGTGCCGGCAGCCTCTGTGCGCGGAGTTTTGCCCGGTGGATGCCATCCGCGTCCCGGAAGACTGATGTCCCGGCGGTTCGGCCGCCGGGTTCGGCGATCGTTTACCTCAACCAAAGGAAGGTGCACATCATGAAAAGAACAATAGCGGTTTTATTGGCAGTCGCAGTTCTGGCCCTCTTTAGCGCCGCGCCCTGTGCGGCCGCGGCGACCTGGAACGCCAATTCGGTTTGGCCGCCCAACAACCATCACACCATCGGAATGCAGGAATTCGCGGCCAAGGTCAAGGCAGCCACCAACGGCGAACTGGAGATCGTGGTCAATGCCGGCGGTGCCCTTGGCTACAAGGGACCCGAGCTGCTCAAGGCGGTTCGCGACGGGCTTGTGCCGCTGTCTGACATGCTCATCAGCGGCGTGGCCGGCGACGAAAAAACCTTTCAGATCGTAACCCTTCCGTTTTTGGTCGAGGACTTCCAGCAGGCTCGGCTGCTGCTCGACACGGCGCGGCCTTATTTCGACAAGCTGGCGGCCAAGTGGGGGCAGAAGATCCTCTACATCGCCCCCTGGCCGGGTGCAGGCCTCTGGGCCAAGCGCAAGATCGTCAGCGTCGAGCAGATGGCGGGGCTCAAAACCCGCACCTACGACAAGAACGGCGCCCTGGTGGTCGAAGCAGTGGGCGGCACCCCTTATGCCCTGCCCTTCAGCGAGGTCTACTCCTCCTTGGCTACCGGCCTGATCGACTCGGTGATCACCTCTACCCCCACCGGCGTTGACGGCAAATTCTGGGAAGTGCTTAACTACTACCATCCGCTGAACATCACCATCGCCACAGACATGGTCAACGTAAACCTTCGGGCCTTCCAGAAGCTCGACAAGCAGACCCAGGATACGCTGGTTCGGCTCGGCAAAGAGATGGAAGACATCATGTGGGAGAAGGTCGCCAGGCTCGACAAGGAAAAGGAAGCGATCTGCAACGAGAACGGCATCGAGACAGTGCCGCCTTCCAAGGCGCTGCTCGAGGATCTCAAGCGGGTCACCGAGGGGATCCGTGCCGACTGGCTCGAGGATGCTCCTCCCATGGCCCAAAAGATTTATGCAGAGTTCTTGCAGAAGGTGCAGTGATTCACGGTGCGGTCCTTTCTTGGACCGACCGATTAAATGCTCCGGCGGGTGCGCGGTGCCGGGTCCGGATACCGCCCCCGCCCTTTCCATCTTCTCTGTCCGTCCGAACGGCGCGACTCTGCGCCGGACGGCGCCGGACGAATCGACCGCGCCGCCAGGGGTGCACACTGTCCTGGCCCAGGCGGACCGCGGTCGCGGGAGCCGAACCCTATGAAACGAGTGGTCAAATGGATCGACGCTCTTTCCAGCCTCGCAGGGGCCGTGGCGGGGATCATGCTCTGCGGCGGGCTGGCGCTCATTGTCACAGAAATCGTCGTGCGCAGTTTTTTCGACCGCACCCTGTTCGTCACCGAGGAATACTCCGGCTACCTGATGTGCGGCCTGACCTTCTGTGCGCTGGGCTACACCCTCCGCGAGCGGGGCCACATCCGCATGACCTTTCTGCTCAAAGCGGTCAAGGGACGGAGAAAAGTCTGGCTCGACATTGTCTGCTTCGCCGTCGGGCTCGTCTTCTGCGCCGGTTTGACGTTTTTCACCGCCAAGTTCTTCTGGGACTCGGTGGTCACCCAGTCGCAGTCGATGCAGATCTCTGAAACCTACCTGGCCGTACCCCAGTTTTTCATGCCCCTTGGGGCCGGAATCATGACCCTTCAGTTCTTTGGCGAAATCCTGCGGTCGGTCGCCGTTCTGAGAGGGGACAAGGATGGACTGACCCTGTACGAAGAATCCAGCGGCCTGGGAAGATAGCCTTCAGCCGGCCATAGGAGTAAAACGTGGAATTAGTCACCGTCTCAGCGACCCTTTTCGCCCTGCTGGTTGTCTTCATGGGCGGCACCGTCTGGATCGGCATCGCGCTGTTTATCGTCGGTCTGGGCGGATTTGTCATTTTCACCGACCTGCCCTTCGGATCGATACTGAGCAACGTCGTCTGGAACAGCACCAGCGGATCGGCCATGATGGCCCTGCCGATGTTCATCTGGATGGGCGAAATTCTTTTCCGCAGCAAAATCTCACAGAACCTCTTCAACGGGCTGACCCCCTGGATGGACAGCATCCCGGGCCGGCTTCTGCACGTGAACATCTTTGCCTGCACCTTCTTTGCAGCCGTCAGCGGCTCGTCGGCGGCCACCACGGCCACCGTGGGAAAGATCACCGTGCCAGAGCTCAAGGACCGGGGCTATGACCAGCGAATCGCCGTCGGGTCCCTGGCCGGCGCCGGCACCCTGGGCTTTCTGGTCCCACCCAGTATGATGATGCTCGTCTACGGCATCATCGGCGACGTGAGCATAGGCAAGCTGTTCATCGCCGGATTCCTGCCCGGTGTGCTCATCGCAGGGCTCTTTTCCGGCTACATCATGGTACGATGCATGATTAACCGGCGCCTGGCGCCGGCCGGGGATGTGGCCCATAACTGGAGACAGCGCATCCGCGCCATACCGGAAATCGCTCCGGTGGTCTTTTTGATCATCGTGGTGCTCGGCAGCCTCTACGCTGGTTGGGCCACGCCCACCGAGGCCGGTGCCGTCGGCGTGGTCGGTTCGCTGGCCTTTGCCTTTATCAGCCGAAGCCTCGACCGGAAAGTTTTCGTCGAGAGCCTGATGGGTGCCGTCAAGACGAGCTGCATGATTATGCTCATCGTCATGGGGGCCTCATACCTGTCGGTAGTGGTCGGCTATCTCGGCATTACCCGCAAGCTGACCCAGCTTGTTACCGAGATGCAGCTGTCACCCTACGTGCTGATCCTGATCCTCAGTTTTCTCTACATTCTCCTGGGCTGTCTGGTGGACGGTTTTTCCATGATCGTCATGACCACCCCCATCGTCCTGCCGATGATCGTGGTTTCGGGGTTCGACCCGGTATGGTTCGGCATCTACCTCGTACTGATGATCGAGCTGGCCCAGATCACGCCGCCGGTGGGCTTCAATCTCTTTGTCATCAGCAGCCTGAACAACGACGACATCCTGACCATCGCCAGGGCTGCATTGCCTTTTTTCATACTCATGGCGGTGGCTACGATCCTGGTTACCGTATTCCCGCAGATCGTAATGGTTCTGCCGGACATGATGAAATAACAAAGGAGAAATCGATGCATCGGGTCGACCTGAACTGCGACATGGGCGAAAGCTTCGGCGCCTACACCATCGGCATGGACGCCGAAGTCATCGAACACATCACCTCGGCCAACATCGCCTGCGGATTTCACGCCGGCGACCCTCTGGTAATGGATCGAACCGTGCGCCTGGCCGCGGACCGGGGGGTGGGGGTGGGGGCCCACCCGGGCTTTCCGGACCTTCGGGGCTTCGGCCGGCGCAGCATGAACTGCACACCGGAGGAAGTCCGAAACGATATCGTCTACCAAGTGGGGGCGCTCAAGGCTTTTTGTGCGGTTCACGGGGTCTCGCTCCAGCACGTCAAACCTCACGGCGCGCTTTACAACGAGGCGGTGGGAAACGAACCCCTGGCGCGGGCGATTGCCGAGGCTGTGGCCAGCGTCGACGACAAGCTGCTGCTGGTGACCCTGGCGGGGAGCGAGGCTCCGCTCATGGCGCGCATCGGCCGGGAAACCGGACTGCGGGTGGTCTTCGAGGCCTTTCCCGACCGGGCTTACACCCCGGAGGGAAGGCTTGCATCGCGGCGGCTGCCCGGTACCGTCATCCAAGACCCGGACGAGGCCGCCCGGAGGGCCTTGGCGATGGCTCGTGATGGACGGGTAACGGCTATCGACGGCACCGAACTGGCATTGGAGATCGACACCCTCTGTGTCCACGGCGATTCGCCGTCCGCCCTGTCCCTGGTTTCCGAGATCCGCCGCACGCTCCTGGAGGCCGGCCTGATCCTCAAGCCGATGGGAGCAGCAGACTGAGGGCCCGACAGCCATGGAAAACGCATTGTACGAGCAGGCTCGCTTCCGGATCTGCGGTGACGGGGCGCTGCTGGTGGAGTACGGCGAGGGGGTAGACCGCCGGGTCAACGAAAAGGTGCGGGCAATGGCCTTGCTGATCGACCAGAGGCGTCCGGCGGGCGTCACCCACGTGGTCCCGGCGTACCGCTCGCTGGCAGTCTTCTATGAGCCTCTGGCCGTCGCTTCGGAAGAATTGCAGGAGCGGTTGCAACGGCTGGAAGCCGATCTGGAGAAGGCCGACATCTCTCCGCCGAAGACAGTTGAGATCCCGGTGCGCTACGGCGGCGACGCCGGACCGGACCTGGAGACCGTCGCCGCCCATCACGGGCTCACCGCCGAAGAGGTGGTGCGGATTCATTCAGCCGAGGCCTACCACATTTACGCCATCGGCTTTGCACCCGGCTTCTGCTACCTGGGCGGCCTGGATCCACGGCTTCACACGCCGCGGCTCGAAACGCCCCGAACCCGGGTGCCGGCCGGGTCCGTCGGCATCGCCGAGGCCCAGACGGGGGTCTACCCGTCTGACAGTCCGGGCGGTTGGCAACTGATCGGACGGACGCCCCTGAAGCTTTTCAATCCTTCCAGAAACCCGCCGATCCTCTATGGGGCCGGAGACCGGATCCGCTTTATACCGATTTCAGCGTCGGAATACGATCGGATCGCGGCCCAGGAGGCGTCATGACCGCGGCGCTGAAGATTCTCTACGCCGGGCCGGCCACCACGGTCCAGGATCGGGGGCGTTTTGCCTTCATCCACATGGGGGTGCCGATCTCCGGTGCGGCCGACGGCTTCGCCTACTGGGTCGCCAACCGCTTGGTCGGCAACCCTTCCGATGCCGCCGTAATGGAGACGACCCTGGTCGGACCTCGCTTCGAGATGCACACTACCGCAGACATCGCCGTCACAGGCGCCGGCACAACCCTGACCGTCAACGGCCGGCGCGCGGAAGGATGGAGCTCCATCCGCGTCGCCGCTGGCGACGTGGTCGACGTCGGTGCCGCCGAAAACGGCTGCCGCGCCTATGTCGCCGTTACCGGCGGCATCGACGTGCCGCCGGTCATGGGCAGCCGCTCCACCTACCTGGGAGGCAAGCTCGGCGGTTTTCAGGGCCGCCCACTGGCCGATGGGGATATCCTGCCCCTCGGGGAGGGCAAATTGCTGGAAATCCCTCGCCGACTTCCCTGGCGCCCGCTCTACTCGGAGCGGACTTTGCTGCACGCGATTCCAGGGCCCCAGGACGAATTCTTCCAACAGAGCCTTCCGCGCTTCTTCGAGGCCGACTTTACGGTCACGGCACAGTCCGACCGAATGGGCTACCGGCTCAAGGGACCTGCCCTGATCCGAGACGCCGGTGCTCCAGCGAGCATCGTTTCCGAACCCATTGTGCCGGGCAACGTCCAAGTTCCCGCCGATGGCCAGCCCATCATTCTGCTTTCCGAACAGACTCTCGGCGGATACGCCAAGATTGCCACGGTGCTGTCCATTGACCTGTTCAAGGTGGCCCAGGCCAAGCCGGGAGACGTCCTGAGCTTTGTTTCAACCACCCTGGCCGAGGCACGGGATTTTTGTCGGTGCTGGGCGGAGCACCTCGCATACATCGATTCTCTGTTCGACGCCGACGGGGCAAGTGGCTCGTCGAGGCCATCTTGACGCCCAGGCCGAGACCATCAGCCCGATCTCTTCGAACTCGGAGCGGCTTGCCGGACAAAGCCCGCTGCACCGAGGGTGGAACAAAAATCGGGGCCGGAAAAGCCCTTGACAAACCATAGGGCATGATATATCAATGTTTAAATGATTTTTGTTGAAATAAATTTTGAACTGCAGGGCGCAACGCCGAAAACCAAAAAATAGGGTTTTACCCAACGAATCCAATGCATTGTCTTTCCCGCCCACCGGACTGCCCCTAACAAACAACCGACCCTTTGCCGCGCACTTTTCCCTGTTTCAACGCCGGAGGTCATGCTTTGCTTCTTGAAGCTTTGATCCGGCAGGGATTTGAATTTGAAAAGGAGGAACATCCATGTTGATGGCCGCAAAAGAAGGCTACAAAATCAAGGATATCGAGTTGGCCGATTACGGCCGCCGGGAGATCGAGATCGC
>CBFCZJ010000180.1:0-7680 GCA_965602445.1 uncultured Desulfobacterales bacterium
AGCCGGCCGCTTTCGGAGCTGAAAAACGCTTCCAGGGTTCGCTCCGTTTCGATCAGGTCGAGCAGATTTTTAGTTTCACGGCGGCTTTTCGGCGGTGGAAACGGGATGAAGCCCACGGCGAGGGCGCCGGCCAGCAGGGCCAGGGCGGAAATCGGCATCCCTGCCGATGAAGTGCGGGGCAGCAGCCAGAGTATTGCCGACCAGACCGTGAAAAACAGGATCAGAAAGATCCGGTAAAACGCCGGCCAGTCTTTGTTGGCCCAGACGGCGAGTCGGATCACCGCCAGGCATGCGCCGGTGATCAGAAGAACGATCAGGATATCGGTAAATGTCATGGCATCCTAAAATCCCTGCCGTGATTTTGATCAAAGCGCCGTGTTGCGTGAAACATGGAAAACAATGAACCCAGACAAATTCCCGGCGCCGCGGGAGAGGCTCGGGAAGTTTGACGATGCCGGGGAAAAACCGAGCACACATTTGTTTCTTTTTTTTTATCAGAGCACGAAGTGTAAAATATGAAAATACGGCAAAGCCCGTATTTTTCGGCCATGAGCCCGGCAGCGGGCCTCCAGACGACTTCGCCTTGATGATTCCCTGTTGCTTGACATTTCAGGTTTTTTCTTAAATATTCATATCTTGTCAGACAACTAGCTGTTCCCATTTACCTATAGAGGAGCCCATGCCTTTTGAATCCGACGGCCGCGATCGTTTCCCGCGCTACGGCAAAACCGGGTTGAGGGCCGAAGAGTTGTTGCAGGCGGCCTACGATGCGATGAATTCAGCGCCCAGCGGTTGGGTCCTTTCCGGAACCGACGGCTGCATCCACTGGGCCAATCCGGCCTTTTTGACCATGTTCGGATATTCCCACCGGTCTGAAGTGATCGGGATGAAGCTGGCCGAGATGTTTGCCTCGAGCCGCATACGGAAGATGGAAGATATATTCCATGCCATCGACCAGAGCGAGGAAGGAGAGGCGGAATTTACCGTCGTCGACGACGAGGGTCATTCTTTCTGTGTCCGTGTCTCTGAATCGCAGGTTCGAAACGATCAGGGAGAAATCGTCGGATGGATGGCCTTTTTCATCGACGTCACCCAGCAAAAGCGGATGGAAACGGCGCTGCGGGATTCGCACCAATACCTGCGGACCCTTTCGGCCCGGCTCGTTGACGCCCAGGAGGCCGAACGCAAAAGGGTCGCCAGGGAGCTGCATGACAGCATCGGCGCGGGGCTGTCCGCCCTGAAATTCAGCGTCGAGCATTGGTTCGAACAACAAGCCCGAAAGGCCGGGGGAGCCTGCTCCCCGCCGGACCGAATCGTGGAAAACATCCAGCAGCTCATCGAAGAGGTCCGGCGGATTTCTCAAAATCTTCATCCGTCGATTCTCGACGACCTCGGACTGGCTACTGCGGTCCGGTCATTTTGCCGGCAGGTACAGCAGAACTATGCCGACTTGACCATCGAGGTCGATGTCTCCCTGGAGCTGGATTCGATATCGGAGCGGCTTCAGCTGGTCGTTTATCGGGTGGCCCAGGAGTGCGTGACAAACGCCGCCCGCCATGGGAAGGCCAAGAACATTCGGCTGCGCCTGGTGCATGAAGACGAACAACTCGTGTTCGACATCGAAGACGACGGGGTCGGATTCGACACGGAAGCCCCCGGCGGCCAAGAAGCTGAAGGCAGTGGAATGGGGCTGAACAACATCCGGGAGAGGACCGAAATTTTCGGAGGTCGATTTTTTCTCGAATCAAAACCGGGCGCCGGAACCGTGGTCCGTTGCCGGTGGCCTCTGGTCTGGTAGGGGCTACTTGGCCACCACCAGCCCCTTGTCGATGGCATAGGCGGTCAGTGACGCGGCGTTGTGCAGACCGAGCTTTTTCATGATGTTGGATCGATGCTTGTCTACGGTCTTGGGGCTGATACACAGAAAATCGGCGATTTCCGCGTTTTTGTATCCTTCTCCAATGAGTTTGAGCACTTCTTTTTCCCGCTGGGTGAGGCTTTCCCATCGCGTGTCGGTTTTCAGCCGCTTTTTGCCGGCCAGAAACCCCTCCAGCACCTGGTCTGAAATCTCCGGGCTGATGTACCGTTTTCCATCCAGCACGTTTCGAATGGCGTTCAGAAATTCTTCCCGACCGGTCTGCTTCAGGCAGTAGCCGTCTGCGCCGGACTCAAATGCCGCCAGAATGTATTCGTCGTCTGTCTGTATGGTCACCGCAAGAATTTTGACCTGACCAAACCGCTTGTGAATGTCCTTGATGGCCGAGATACCGTTCATTTTCGGCATCGCCAGGTCGAGTAGAATCAGGTCCGGCTCGTGCTTTTCCACGCATCGAACAGCCTCCAGCCCGTTGGCGGCCTCGGCGACGATCTCCAGGTCGGCCTCGTCTGCAAGCATCGCAGCCAGTCCTTCTCTAAGCAGGGTATGGTCTTCTGCGAGCACGATTCGTTTTTTGTCGGTCATCTTCTGTCTTTCCAGCATGGATACACCACATGTCAAGGCCGCTCCCCGCCGCAAGAAGGGGGCATTTCAGGCCGGGTGGGGGGACAAATACAGTGAATCCCTTATTTAGCACGATAGGGGGCAATGGTAAAGGTTGTGAGCAGGGCACACGATTCCAGAAACACCGGTTTTGCCCTCCGCGCCGCGCCGGGGATGTGTGACGCAGTCTGGAAATCCTGGTCCTTAGGACCAAGTCAGAGGCAGCTGGCTTTGCCATAGGGGATGAAGAATGAAAAATTCGAAGCACGAAATATTCGAATTTCGGATTTAGGCTTACATGCCCTCTGGGCTTATATCAAAGCCGGGTCCTCTGGGCCCGGATCTTTACCCGCAGGGACCAATCTATGTGTGACATTTTACTGGTCGAAGACAACAAGATTTTTCGAGAAGTCTTGTACCAAAGCCTTGTCGCCAGATATCCGGCGGCCAAGATCGAGGCGGTCACAACCGGTGAGGCCGCATTGGATAGGACCTCCGACAATCCGCCGAAGACGGTTTTACTGGACATCGCATTGCCGGGCATCAGCGGACTGGAGGTGGCCGAGAAAATGCGCTCCCGAAATGTTCCTGCGACAATCGTGATCCTCACTGGAAACGACTATCCCGAATACCAGGAAGCGGCCAGAGACAGGGGCGTGGAATTTTTCATATCCAAAAACACGGCCAGGCTGGATGAAATTCTTTCTTTGGCCGGGATCCTGATCGGGTCTGAAACCCCCCTGGATCACCTGACGGAAAAATATCGATTATCCCCCTCGGATTGACTCGACCCACCTGACGAATCTTCCCGACGCGGATCAACTTTTGCAGGAGACGACAACGCATGACGAATCAGATACCTACGGCCGGAAGCCACAGACCGGATTGGACCCGCTATCTGTGGGTGCTTCTGGCGGTGTTCGTGGCGGCCCAGCTCTACGGGATCATGGCCAGGCCCCAAGCGCTCGACCTGTCCTACTCTGAGTTCAAGTCCCGGCTCAAGGCAGGCTCTGTCGAGTCGGTTGTCATCGACGGCAACGAGATCTCGGGCGAACTGGTCGCCGAGACAGACGGAAAAGAAAAGAAAACTCAAGACTCAAAAAAAACAGCCAAGAAAGCAGCGGCGGCACAAAAGGACCGGTCTTTTCATACCGTAATTCCCGCCTTCGGCGACCCGGAGCTCCTGACGCTGCTGGAAGAACAAGAAGTGCGCATCGACGCCAAACCCCAGGGACGGCATTGGCTGGTGACGCTGCTGGCCGCCCTCCTGCCGTGGGTGCTGATATTCGGTATCTTCTACTATTTCAGCCAGCGCATGCAAAAAAGGATGCAAATGGGCAAAGGCGGGGGCGTCTTCGGCTTCGGAAAGTCAAAGGCAAAGCTTCACACCCGGACCATCAGCGAGTTGAGTTTCAAGGACGTGGCCGGCATGGAGAACGTCAAGCGAGAGCTCCAGGAGATGGTCGAATACCTGCGGGATCCATCCCGGTTTCAGTCCCTGGGCGGAGAATTGCCCAAAGGCGTTTTGCTGGTCGGTCCGCCGGGAACCGGCAAGACCCTCATGGCCCGTGCCGTGGCCGGAGAAGCCCAAGTGCCCTTCTACAGCATCTCCGGGTCTGAGTTCATCGAGATGTTCGTCGGTGTCGGCGCTTCCCGGGTCAGGGACATGTTCGAGCAGGCCAAAAAAGAATCCCCCGCGATTATCTTCATCGACGAAATGGATTCCATCGGGAGAGTTCGGGGCACCGGTCTGGGCGGCGGACATGACGAACGCGAGCAGACGTTGAACCAGATCCTCTCGGAGATGGACGGGTTTTCTCCCACCGAATCGGTGGTGGTGATGGCGGCGACCAACCGGCCCGACGTGCTGGATCCGGCCCTGGTCCGACCGGGTCGCTTCGACCGCAGAATTCAAGTGGACCTGCCCCAGAAAAGCGCCCGGAAAAAGATCCTGGCACTGCACACCCAAGACGTGCCCTTGGAGGAAGACGTCGATCTGGAAGCCGTGGCGGGGCTGACCGTCGGTTTTTCCGGGGCCGATCTGAAAAACCTGGTCAACGAGGCGGCGTTGCTGGCGGCCCGCAAAGAGAAGAAACAGGTCGGGCAGGAAGATTTCCAACAGGGCCGGGACAAGATCATGATGGGCATCGAGCGAGAAGATCGACTCGACGGCGAGGAAAAAAAGGTTATCGCTTATCACGAGGCCGGCCATGCCCTGGCGGCCAAACTGCTCCCCGACGCCGACCCCCTTCAAAAGGTGACCATCATCCCCCGGGGCCGCTCCCTGGGGGCCACCGAACAGATCCCGGAAGAAGACCGGCACAACCTGGGGCGGAAATACCTGTTGAACCGGATTCGAATCATGCTCGGCGGTCGGGCGGCGGAAAAGCTAATCTTCAATGAGCTGACCACCGGCGCCGGAGACGACTTGAAGAATGTCACCCAGATGGTCCGGCGGATGGTCTGCCAGTGGGGGATGAGCGAAAAACTGGGGCCAGTGACCTTTCAGTTGGGCAAATCCCACCCCTTTCTCGGCCAGGAAATGACAGAACCCCGGGATTTCAGCGAGCACACGGCCAAAATCATCGACGAGGAGGTCCGAAGGATCATCGTCGAGGCAGAGGAGACGGTCGAACAGATGCTCTCGGAAAACCGGGACCGGCTCGACCGGCTGGCCGAAGCGCTTCTGGAGCAAGAGACCTTGTCCAACGAGGAGATCAACGATCTTCTTGGCAGGATTTCAAATACATGATGCACCGTATTGTGGACGGACGCACGCTCCGGGTAAAAGAGCACAAAGAAGATAATGAAAAATTCGAAGCACGAAATCCGAAATACGAAACAAATTCAAAATTCGAATGACCGAATGACCCAAACAAGGCCTAATGCTATCTCTAGAAAGCTTTAGTTGTTTTGATCATTCGAATTTGGGTCATTCGGATTTGTTTCGAATTTCGAGATTCGAATTTCGGATTTAAGATAATTACAGGGATTCATGCCCTCCGGGTTTAACCCAAAGTCGGGTCCTCCGGGCCCGGATTTTTACTTACTGAAAAAGGAGGTAACCCATGAGTATCGGTGAACTGTTCCAGACCGACGACTGGAAAAACGAAAAGCACGTTCCGGTCATCGAAGCCCCGCAAAGCGCAAAAGCCGAGGAGCCCTTCGAGGTCACCCTCTCGGTGGGAAAGGAGATCGCCCATCCGAACACCACCGAGCACCACATCCGATGGATCCAGCTTTTTTTCAAACCGGACGGCGACAAGTTCGCTTACCAGATCGGCAATTGGGAGTTTACCGCCCACGGCGAATCGGTCAAAGGGGCAAACGAAGGGCCGGCCACGACCGAGCCGAAGGTGTCCGCCACCTTGACGCTGAAAACATCCGGCACTTTGGTGGCATCCAGCTATTGCAACATCCACGGTTTGTGGGAAAACAGCACAGCGATTCAGATCGGGTAGCCGATGCCTGGAAAATCGCACAGTATGGGTAGGAGAAAAACGGCAGCAATGCCGTCTTTACCTTCACGAAGGCCGGAGGACGGCCCCCCGGTGAAAGAGCCCCCGGGGGCCCCTCCGCCGGTCAAGGAGCCTCCTGACGACCGGCCGAGTCGAACGCCGCCGCCCGGACCGGACGATCCACCGATCAAGGAGCCGCCGGAGCCTGAACCGCCGCCGGTCAAAGAACCCCCGGCCGAACCGGAGTCTGCCCCATGAACCTATGCATGTTCACCAACACTTATCTGCCCCACGTCGGCGGGGTGGCCCGATCGGTCTCCTTGCTGGAAAAGGACCTGCGAGGCCTCGGCCACCAGGTGCTGGTGGTGGCTCCGGAATATTCGGAGAAAGAGGAGGACTCGGAGAACGCCGGTCAAAAAGGGGATCGGAAGACGGAGCCGGAGGGCGTTTTTCGGCTGCCGGCGATCCAGAATTTTAACGGGAGCGACTTCTCGCTTCGAATTCCGATGCCGTTCTTCGTTTCGGAAAAAGTCGACGCATTCGCACCGGACCTGATCCACAGCCACCATCCCTATCTGCTCGGGGACACCGCCCTGAGAACGGCCCAGCGGATCGGACTGCCGGTGGTGTTCACCCATCACACCCGATACGAACAGTATGTGCACCATGTCACGGAAGACCTTGAAACCCTGCGAAAATTTGCACAAAATCTGGCCACCGAGTATGCCAATCTATGCTCCTGCGTGATCGCCCCGAGTCGGAGTGTCGCCGAGCTGATCCGCTCCAGGGGTGTGGACCGGCCGATTCACGTCATCCCCACCGGCGTCGATCTGGACTTTTTTTCAGCCGGGCGCGGAAAGGAGTTCCGGCGCAGAAAAAACATCCCGGCAGACGCACCGGTGGTGGGTCATGTGGGGCGGCTGGCCGCAGAAAAAAACCTGCCCTATCTGGCCGAGGCCGTCGCCCGATTTGTCGAAAAAAATGCCGACAGCCGGTTTCTCGTGGTGGGGGAGGGGCCCAGCGAGAAAAACATCCGTGACGCGTTTGAAGACGGTCTTGAAGACCGGCTCGTCATGGCTGGAAGATTAAGCGGACAGGAGCTGAGCGACGCCTACGCCGCCATGGACCTGTTTGCCTTTTCTTCCAAGTCCGAAACCCAGGGGATGGTCGTGGCAGAGGCCATGGCCGCGGCAAAGCCGGTGGTCGCCCTGGATGCGCCCGGCGTCCGGGAGATGATCGAAGATGGAAAAAACGGGCGCCTGCTGCCGGTGGATGCATCGGTGGCGTCGTTTTCCGAGGCGCTGGCTCAAATTCTGGAAGATTCCGGACTGCTGGAGGCGATGTCCGATGGTGCGCGCCAAACGGCCGAGTCGGTGAGCAGGGAAAACTGCACAAGGAAAGTGGTCACCCTCTATGAATCGGTGCGCAAGGAGGAGCGCCGCCGGGGAAAGGATTTTTCCGGCCTCGATGACCTGGTCCGTCGTCTTCAATCCGAATGGGAGCTGGTTTCCGGAAAATTTACCGCCCTGAAAAAGGCTGTGGAATAAGATTTTTTTTGAGCGGTGAAGGCAATCCGTCGCCGGATCGAGGTAAAGTAGATCCGCTCGCGCCTTTGCAGCGAGATAAGATGCCTGAATACGGAAACCGGCGGCCAAAAAATCCCAAGCACCAAATTCCAGACAAGACCGGCGGGATTCAAGATTCCAAATTCAAGATTCAAGATTCTCCGGCGGGAGATTTATA
>CBFCZJ010000181.1:0-7669 GCA_965602445.1 uncultured Desulfobacterales bacterium
GATACGAGGGATCCCGTCCCGTACGGGTGGGCAATGCCGCCTATACGCAGAAGCAAAACGACATCTATGGCGTGCTGGTGGATGTGATTCACCAACACTTCAAGCTTTTCCGTCACACCCTTGGCTACAGCGAGGACCTCTGGACCATGGTCCGGTCGCTCATGCGAACCGTGGAAAGCGGCTGGCGCAAGCCGGACAAAGGCATTTGGGAAATCCGCAGCGAGGACCGCCATTTTACCTTCTCCAAGGTGCTGTCCTGGGTGGCCATGGACCGGGGAGCCCGGATCGCCGAAATTCTCGAAAAAACCGAATACGCCGATGCGTGGCGCAAAACCGCAGACAAGATCAAAAAAGAGATCCACGAGAAGGGATGGAACCAAACCGTCGGCGCCTTCACCCAATGCTACGGCTCCGCCGACATGGATGCCTCCAATCTGCTCATGGAACCCTACGGCTTCATCGATGCCCGGGACCCGCGGTACGTGGCGACGGTCCGAAAAAGCCGTGAAGAGCTTTGCCGGGACGGCCTCGTGTATCGTTACAAAAACAAGGACGATTTCGGTCTTCCCAAAACGTCTTTCACGGTCTGCACTTTCTGGCTCATCAAGAGCCTGTTCAAGATAGGCGACAAGAGGGAGGCTAGACGCATGTTCCACCAAACGCTTTCCTACGCCAATCACCTGGGGCTTTTCAGTGAAGGGATCGATTTCACCAGCAAACGCCTCATTGGAAATTTCCCTCAAGGCTATTCCCACCTGGCGCTGGTGGACGCTGCCATGACCCTGGGCGGCATGAGGGTCACCGAAGAGCAGATGCTTGTATCCCTGCTGCGGTATCCCTTTGCCGGGTAGGCTGGCTGAGCGAGCCGGAACAGGATCGGGAATGTCCCCACGCCGCCGGTTGTGCGCTGGATTCCCGGCAGCGCTCCTGCCCGATGACTCGATCAACCCGGCCAGTTAAGGCCAAATTTTCCAGTATTTTCGGATCCCGCTCCGCTAAAGGCAGAAAAGATATGAAAAAACTGACTATTTTTCAAAGGCTGGCGTTGGGTTTTCTTGTGATCCTTTCAGTGATTGCGGCCCTTGGGATATATTCGACCTTGAAGCTTGGCCAACTGAACCAGATGATTCAATCCATCAGTTCCGTCGACAATGAAATCGCCCGGCTGGCGAACAGGTTGAAAAATGCCGTGCTCACCCAGCGCAAGTTCGACAAAATGTATGTCGTCTCCGAGGATCCGGATTTTTATTCCCAGTTCATGGAGACCAGCAGATACATCGACAAGGATCTGAAAGAAATCGGCATCCTCATCAAGGAGGCCGGACAATCGGCGATGGTCGCGCCCTTGATGAGGGGATATAATCAATATCTTGCGGTCGTAGAGGAAGAATCCCGGTTGATCCGGAACCGGGTGGAATATTCCAAGGGCAATGTGGAAACGAAAAAGGCTGTTTTTGCCGAGCGAACCATTTCCGAATTGGAAGCGCTGGCGGCCGCCGCAGAATCCTCTATCAAAAACAAGATAGACATTTCCGGGCAGATCGGCTCCCAGGCATCCAGAGTTGTCCTGATCCTGACCATCGCATCCGTTGTCATGGGTCTTTTGATCGCGTTATACAACGCCAGGACGATCAACAGACCGGTTGTTTTATTGATCAAAGGAACCAAAGCGATTGCAGAGGGAAATTTTGAAAAACATATACACGTACCGTCTCCACCGGAGATCAATGAGCTCGCACAGGCGTTCAATCATATGTGCAGCCGCCTAAAGGAGCTCGACGAGATGAAGGCAGACCTGGTGTCGCACATATCCCACGAATTTCGAACGCCGTTGGCGGTGATCCGGGAGGCTGTGCACCTGCACCGTGAATGTATTTCCAGCGGCCCTGTGGAAAAACAACAAAAACTTCTCGCCATCACCGAAGAGGAGTGTGAAAGACTGATCAGTTCGGTCAACAAGGTACTCCACCTGTCCCGGATGAACGCCGGAATCATGGACTATCACATGGAGGAATGCAGTATCTCGCAGCTTGTCGAAATGGGGTCCTCGAAGATAGCGCCGATTGCAGAAAGAAAAAAAATCTCCCTGGAGGTGAATTTTTCCGAAAACCTGCCTCAGGCGGTGATTGACAAGGAGAAAATCGGCCAGGTGCTCGACAACCTGCTGGACAACGCCTTGAAATTCACCCAGGAAGGCGGGAAAATAGCCATCAAGGCAAGCTTGGCAGAGCAGAAAGGGAAAGACCCTGCCCCCGGCAAGGGAAATCGGTTTGTCGAGATTTCCGTATCGGATACCGGATGCGGAATTCCGGTCGACAGTTTCCGTGCGATTTTCGATAAATTCAATAAATTGCACGAAAGCGGCACGGGGTTGGGCCTCTATATCGCACAGCAGATGGTGAGGGCCCACGGAGGCGAGATATGGGTAAAAAGCGAGGAAAACAAGGGAAGCACCTTTTTTTTCACAGTGCCTGTCTCGTAGCGTTTCTGTTATCGATGACCGGGTGCACCGCGGCGTCGAATTTTCAAAAAGAATGGCAGGGGCGTAGACAGCTCAAAAGCGCCGAAATTTTCCTTGAACAGGAGGACTTTGAAAGCGCCCTGAAAGCGTATGATCAGGTCGCCGAGGCATTTCCCGACGACTCTCCGGGAGACGCCGCTTTGTTTCAGATAGGGATGGTTTGGGCTCATCCTGAAAACCCAAAAAGAGACTACCAAAAAGCCCATGACTATTTTCAGCGCCTTAGGGATGGTTTTCCCCGCGGCTCCTTAAATGAAGAGAAAAAGGTCCTGGCAAGCGCCGTCGATGAGATTGTCCAGTGCAGGGGGCGGGCCGAAGAGCAGGAGAAAACGATAAAAGGATTGAAAAAACAACTCCAGGAAATGAAAAAAATAAATATCGGGATCGAAGAGAAAAAACGGGAAAATCTTCTGAAAGAATAAACAGGAAAAGAACATGGCCGCAGAGAACATACTGATCGTCGACGACGACAAAAACATGCGTGAAGTGCTGAACCTCAAGCTCGAGGCGGAAGGATATCAAGTGTCCTCCACAGGCAAAGCCGAAGATGCCGTGGCAATGGTTGAAAGAGGGGTGTTTGACCTGGCCCTCGTCGATCTGAAGTTGGCTGGAAAACAAACCGGGATCGACCTGATGGAAAGGATGCATCAAATCGCTCCGGAAATGGCGGTCATCATTCTTACCGCCTACGGCACCATCGACACGGCCGTCGAAGCGATGAAAAGAGGAGCCTACAGCTATCTAACCAAGCCGTTCAACCGGCAGGAGCTTCTGCTGCAGATCAAAAACGGTCTTGAAAAAAGCAGTCTGTTTCGGGAGGTACGCAGGCTCAAGTCTCTTGTCGGTGAAAAGTACGGATTCGACAATATCGTCGGAAAGAGCAGGCGGATGCAGGAGGTCATGGAACAAGTTTCCAGGGCGGCCGAGACCGATTCCAATGTCTGCATCCATGGAGAAAGCGGAACCGGAAAAGAATTGATCGCCAAATCCCTCCATCTGCTCAGCTCCAGGAAAGACAACCCATTTGTGGCGGTCAATTGTGCGGCAATCCCGGAAGGGCTGCACGAGAGTGAGTTGTTCGGCCACGAAAAGGGGGCGTTCACCGGCGCCGTAAAGACGAAGAAGGGATTTTTTGCCCAGGCAAACGGCGGAACCATTTTTCTCGACGAGATTTCCGAGATGACTGAATCCATGCAGGTCAAGCTTCTCCGGGTGCTCCAGGAAAAGCACTTCCATCCCCTGGGAGGAGAAAAGTCCACAGCGGTAGATGTGCGGATATTGACCGCGACGAATAAGAACCTGGAAGAGGAGGTAAAAAACGGCAGGTTTCGAGAAGACCTGTTCTATCGGATTTATGTGATTCCCATCTATCTGCCGCCACTGAGGGACAGAAAGGAGGATATCCCGCTTCTGGTGGATCATTTCATCAAAACATTCGACAAGAAGATGAAAAAAAACATAAAGGGAATCTCGACGCAGGCCTTGCAGAAACTCATGGCTTATTCCTGGCCCGGAAACGTAAGAGAGTTGGAGAACACGATCGAATACGCTGCAGCCATGACAGATCGTGAAATTATCGATGCGGATCATATTCTGCAAACCAAAGCGGCGGAGCAAAACAAGCCGATGCCCTTGAAAGACGCCAAAAAAGAATTTGAAAGAACCTATATCTCCAATATTCTGTCGGTGACCGCTGGGAATGTGAGCAAGGCAGCGAGGCTGGCCGGAAAACACCGGGCAGATCTCTATGCCCTCCTAAAGAAGCACGATCTGGATCTTTCGAAATTCAAGAAGGGGCGTTAGGTGTAGGAAATTTCCTTCATATAAAACGCAATGTATATTCAAATAGTTAAGCCCTCCACCCCGTTAGCCCGCCTCGTTTTCGCATGAAAAGCCCTTCACCCCATTTTGTCCCGAGCTTCCCTTTTATATTTTTTTACACATTATATCAGTGTCTTATACATATGTGAGTAAATTGGTATGTCGATTGCATCCGAAGCAGTGCGTGTGTCTTCGTAGGCCTTTGCTGCCAGCCGAAAACAGAAAAGGAGAGTAAAATGATTCAAAAAAAAATGGGTACCCTCGTTCTCACGCTGTTTACCTTGGGTGTTTTATTCATGGGATGTGCCACTTCACAGGAGATCGAAAGCCTGCGCAGCCAGGTTAACCAGGCAATGCAAACAGCCGATCAGGCCCAACAAGAAGCGCAGGCCTCCCAGTCTCGATTGCAAGAATACGGAGTAAAATCCCAGGCAAACGCCGAAAGGGCCGAGGCCGCCGCTGACCGCGCAGAACGGGCGGCCCGTGAGGCCAAGGCTTCGGCGACCAGTGCCGAGAAATCGGCGGAAGCGGCCCAAAGCGCCGCGACGGACGCCCGGAGCGCCGCCGACAAGACTCAAAATATTTACGATAGAATCATGGCAAAGTAGAGAGGCATTCTGATGAAAAAAATTGCAATCTATGTTCTATTGATGGTGTTTGTGTTGCTCCTGCCAATGACCGTCTCAGCCGAGGTGACCCAAAATGACCGTTTACTCCAGCGGCCTGAGCTGGACGGCGCCATCGTTCAGGAAAACTGGCTCGAGACCGAGTTCAGATTTGAAAACTGGGACTTCGATGGCAGCGATGCCGAAGTATGGACTTTCGGGCCGACCTTCATCAGCCCCGTGCTGAGAAACCAATTCATCGAACTGGGGGGACGCGTCGACATCATCAACTTTGACCCGGATGGGTTCGAAAGCGAGACCGGTCTGAGCGACATCGATGTCTGGGGAAAGTACCAGGTGTTCAAGAACGACGATTCCATGATCTCTGTGGGTCTTTTGCTGACCTTGCCTACCGGATCCGAGAAAATCGTTCACCCCCAGGCTTCCGGTGAGGTCAACGGGGAGATCTTCGCCGGCGGCCGCCATAAAATCAGCCCGTCGCTGGTGGCGATTGCTCACGTGGCGCTGCGTCACAACAGCGATATGGATGTAGAAGTCGGAAACCGCGAAACCGAGGTGGACGGTGAACTACAGGCTAAACTGGGCGGCGGTGTGATATATGAGGCGACCCAGAAGTTGAATCTGCAAGGTGAGCTCAATTATGCCACCGAAGCTTATGAGGACTTCGATGACGATGTCCGGCTGAGTGTGGGCGCCGACTATGAGATCACCCCCGCTTTTCTTCTCCGAGGCGGATCGAGCTTCGGACTGGACGACGGGGCGCCCGATTGGGGGATGACCTTTGGCGGCCTGTTCCAGTTTTGATCCATCCGAAGCGAAAAAGCGACCGATGGCCGCCGGGAGCAGACACTGCTCTGGGTTGGCCAGTGTCAGCTATTCACCGCAAGTGCAAGGGAGCCAATGGTATCAACAAGGTAGGCTTATTTGAGAACCCCCAGCCGATACATCTCTGGTACCGCAATCTTTGACCGCTCGCCAGCTGTTCCCCGCATACCCTAAAAAATCGAGGAGGGCCTGGTGAAGAAGGTTTTGATTGTCGACGATAATCTCGCCTTAGGCGCCTTCATCAAGGCAATGCTGGAAACAGAAACAGGGTGGCAGGTGGATACGGCCAGCAACGGCGAAGCCGGATATCTTGCTTTCTTGAGATTCGATCCGGATGTCATTGTTACAGACATTGAAATGCCGTTGAAAAACGGCCTTGAAATGATGCGAAATATCAGAACGCATCAGCCGAAAATAAAGGTGATATACATGACCGGTGATTTGAAAAGATATTGGAATGCCTTGGAGGAGGAGAAGAAAAAATACGGGGCCGATTTCATTGACAAACCGTTTATCTTTTCAACCCTGAAGCGCCTGGTAAAAAAAACGGAATTATAACCCAAACGAAGGAACCGTATCGCGCCGAACATCGAGGCGCGTGACAATACGCCGTCGTCCTCTGAGAAAATCAGGGGCGACGGCGAATTTGTCCAGGAAATTGCATGACCGCAGAGGTACAGCACGAATTGCGATAAAGCACCTTCAAGCGCCCCTCATTGATTTCCCTCCTTCCGTGACTAGGATGATAGTCGAAGGGAAACATTGCCGGCGGCCATCGCCGGCTGAACCGTGTCGATAGCATCGGAAGGAGGCGAACATGAAAGCGGTTGTATTGCCGAAATTCGGAGCGGCGGATTTGTTGGAGGTAAAAGAGGTCGATATGCCGGAGACCGGGCCCGGCCAGGTGCTGGTGCGGGTGGTGGCATCCGGCGTCAACCCCGTGGATGCCAAGCTTCGGGCTGACGGAAGCTGGGCTCAGCTTTCTCCGCCGGTGATTTTAGGCTATGACGTGGGCGGCGTCGTGGAGGCGGTCGGGCCGGGCGTCGACGATTTTGCCCCCGGAGACGAGGTCTATTTTACTCCCGAGATCTTTGCAAACCCCTTTGGAAGCTATGCCCAATACACGGTCGCCTCGGCCGGCATCGTGGCCCCGAAACCGAAGGGGCTTTCCTTTGAGGACGCGGCCGCGATTCCCCTAGCCGGCGGGACCGCCTGGGAGGCGGTCATTCGAAGACTTCGCATTAGCGCCGGGGAAACCGTGCTGATTCACAGCGGCGCCGGCGGCGTGGGCTCCTTTGCGGTGCAGTTTGCAAAGGCGGCCGGCGCCCGGGTGATCGCAACGGCAAGCGCCGGAAACCGGGAAACCCTCCTTGAGCTGGGCGCGGACGTCGCTGTCGACTACAAGGAGCAGGATGCGGCCGAGGCCGCCCTTGAAGAGACGGACGGAAAAGGGGTGGATGCGGCATTTGACATCTCAGGGGAAAACCGGGTGTCGCGCTGCCTTCCTGGCGTGCGTCCCTTCGGCCGGGTAGCCTACATCCTGCCGCCCGAGGGAGACCTCTCCTTGTCCTATCAGAAAAACATTACCCTGCACGGCGTGTTTCTCACCCGGGAGCGGGCGCGCCTGGAGGAGATGCGGCCGCTTTTCGAGCGGGGGCTCGCAAAGCCGATCGTCGATCAGGTTCTGCCGCTTGAAGAGGTGTCCTTGGCCCACAAACGGCTTGAAACCGAGCACGGGCGCGGCAAGGTGGTGCTGGCGGTCAGGGAAGCTTGATCTTCTGTCCCGGATAGATCGGGTCGTTTACCTTCATATCGTTGACGTTGGCCAGTTGGTCCAGAGCGACATTGTACTTGACTGAAATCCGGAACAGATTTT
>CBFCZJ010000182.1:0-7604 GCA_965602445.1 uncultured Desulfobacterales bacterium
TCCAGCTTCTCCTGATCGATTACCGTAACCCCCAGCGCCCTGGCCCGGTCAAGCTTCGATCCCGGCGATGTTCCGGCCACCAGAAAATCGGTGTTGGCGCTGATCGATCCGGTCACCCTGCCGCCGGCGGATTCGATTTTCTTTTTGGCCTCGCTTCGGCTCATGGTCTCCAAAGAACCCGTCAGAACGAAAGTCTTGCCCTTCAGTCGGCCTCCGACCGCTTCTTTTTCGTAAACAATGCGAACCCCGGCATCCAGGAGCTGGGCGACCACCTCCCGGTTTTCTTCCCGGTCGAAGAACTTTCTGATGCTCGAGGCCATCACCGGTCCGACTCCTTCGACGGCGGCGATTTCTTCTTCGGAAGCTTCCATCAGGGCATCCACGTCTTTAAAATGGCGCGCTAAAAGAGAAGCCGAATGCTCTCCGACGTGGCGAATTCCAAGGGCGTATAAAAAGCGGGCAAACGACACCTGCTTGCTGTCTTCAATGGCCCCGATCAGATTCTCGGCCGATTTTGTTCCCATCCGCTCCAGCCGGCCGATCACTTCAGCATCGAGGCGAAAGATGTCCGCGTAAGTGCCGACCAATCGATTCTCCACGATCTGGTCGATCAGCTTTTCACCGAGCCCGTCGATGTCGAAGGCATGCTTTGATCCGAAATGGCGGATCCTTTCCTTTAACTGTGCCGGGCATCGGCTGTTCATGCAGCGGGAAACTGCCTCTCCTTCCACGCGCACGGCGCGGCTTCCGCACACCGGGCAGCTCTTTGGAAACGGAAAAACGTTTTCCCGCCCGGTCCTGACTGAAGAAATGACATTGACGACTTCGGGGATGACGTCGCCGGCCCGCTGAATCAGCACGCGGTCTCCGATCCGGATATCCTTGCGCCGCATCTCGTCCTCGTTGTGAAGCGTTGCCCTGCCTACCGTGACGCCGCCGATGCCGACCGGTTCGAGGATCGCCACCGGCGTAAGCGCTCCGGTTCTTCCCACCTGCACATCGATGCCGAGAACCTTCGTGGTCTCCTGGACGGCGTCGAATTTATAGGCAATCGCCCATCTCGGGCTTCTGGATGTGGCCCCGAGGCGCTGCTGGTCTGAAATTCGATCGACCTTGATCACGACGCCGTCGATTTCATATCCGAGGTCATGACGCATGGCGCTCAGCTCCCGAAAGTAGTCAAGGACCTCTTCGATGGTCACCTTCCACCGGATCAGGGGATTGATTCTGAGCCCCAATGATCGCAGGCGCTGGAGAATCTCCCATTGGGAATCGACCCGCGGACCTGTCATCCGGCCGATTCCATAGAAGAAGATCTCCAGCGGCCTTTCTGCGGTGATTCTCGGGTCGAGTTGGCGCAACGATCCGGCGGCAGCGTTGCGCGGATTGGCAAACGGAGACAGGTTGCGGCGTTTTCGCTCTTCATTCAGTCGTTGGAATCCCTGCTCTCCGATAAACACTTCCCCCCGGGCTTCCAGAAGGGGCGGCGGCCGACCCGGATCTTCGCTTGCCAGAACCAGGGGAACCGAGCGAATGGTTTTGACGTTGGCGGTGACCCCCTCCCCGACGTGGCCGTCTCCGCGGGTCGAGGCCGCCGTCAGCACTCCGTTTTCATAGATCAACTCCACGGCGACACCGTCCATCTTCGGTTCGGCGGTGTAGCGCACAGGCTCATCAGAAGCGAGCAGCCGGCGAACGCGGCGGTCGAAATCGAAAATATCCTCCTCCTGAAAGGCGTTGTCCAAACTGAGCATCGGAACGGCGTGGGGAATTGCTTCAAATTTTTCAAGGGGGGAAGCACCGACACGCTGCGTCGGCGAATCCGGCGTGACAAGATGGGGGTGCGCCTGCTCCAGGGCCCTGAGTTCCTGAAGCATCCGGTCGTACTCCGCATCGGAGACTTCCGGATCGTCCAACACATAATAGCGGTAATTATGATGATGCAGCGACTGTCTCAGGGCCTCTATGCGCCCTTTGATATCGTTTCCTAAAGACTCAGACATAGTTTTCCGATCGCGTCGCACAGGGCGCGCCGCCCCTTTTGGAATCTCGGGTCACGGAAGCCGGGCACCCATTTCAGCTCCGACAGGTCGTCGGAAACAACCAGGGCGGCGCCGACGGCAACCTTGCGGTAGGACGCCACCGTGAAAAGGGCGGAAACCTCCATTTCAACGGCCATCGCCCCCCGATCCCGAAAACGGCAAACCCGCGACGGGGTTTCCCGGTAGATGCCGTCGGTGGACCAGACCGCCCCTTTTCGAAAGGGAGCACCGACGCCGACCAGGGCGCGTTCAATGGCCCGGAAAATGTCTGTGGAAGGCAGACAGCGGTGTTCAGGCTGCACCGCGTCCGGCAGGTAGTGGCTGGAGGTGCCTTCGTCGACCAGAGCGGCATCGGGAAGAAGCAGATCCCCGATCTTCAACTTCGGTGACACCGCCCCGCACCATCCGGCAAACACAAATCGGCTGGCGCCCCATGCTATCAGGGTCTCCAGGACCATGACGGCATAGGGGGCGCCCACAAGGGGGCCCACAAGCGCCGGTTCTCCGTCTTTGATCAGCAATCGACTGGTGAAAAGCCATCGCCCGTTTTCCGGATCGCGGTTCAGCCGCCGGCACAAATCATCAAAATCGGTTCGGGTGGCCGCCATCACGGCCACCGGCCCGAGCTCCGGCGCTGACTTTCCCTTCAACGGCTGGACGATGCCCTCTTCTTCGGCCATTCCTTGCCCACCTGGGGTTGGTTGATTGGTTGACTGGTTTATTGGTTAACTGATTGGCTGGTTTCCTATGGTTGTGATTGGTCCGAATCAAGCGAATATGAAATCCGAATCCCGATTGACCATTCAACCATTTGACGAATCAATCCATCATCGGCAACCGGCAGACTGCCTAAAATAGCAAACTGACTATTGCGGGGCCGACAGAGAAGACAGCTCCTCTTTGACCTCGTCGATGATGTCGTACAGCCATAGCAAATCCTCGATGCTCAGCCGACCGGCCTTGCGCTGGCTTTCTTTGCCGTCCTTTCGCTGAAAAACGCGAGGGCCGATCTGCACCTTTGCTTCTCCCTCCGCGTATTGGTTGATGGAAACTACCAGACCGGTCTCCTCACACTGCCACTTCTTCAACACCTTGTCCTTGGAAGGATCAAATGCCATGGGTCATCTCCTCATCTGCGCCCGGCAGCCCCATGAACCATGATGGGGCCGACCGGCTTTTCGCCGCTCGGCCCCATCCGGATGCAAAGGATGCCTTGCCGAAGTCGTCCGGCTACGTCTTTGATATGATTCTTAGCATAAATAAAATCGCGGCAGCGATTTTATGTCGAAATTCGAGAAAAATCCGCGAACTGCTCGAACAGCCCGGCAATGCCGGACAAAAGTGCCAAACGGTTCGTGCGGATGCGAGCATTGTCGGTGAGCACCATCACCCCCTCGAAAAAGGCGTCCACCGGCTCCCGCAGCGTTGCAATCTCCCGCAGCGCCGGGTCGTATTCTCCAGCAGCCAGATGTCCTTTCACGGTAGCCGATACGCGCTCGAATGCATCGCGCAGGGCGGCTTCGCTCTCATCCTCGAACAGGGAGGGGTCGATCCGGTCCGCGCCGACGGTATCGACCTGGCGAATGATGTTGACCACTCGCTTGAATGCCACGGCCAACGGTTCGAAATCCGGGGCCTTGCGCAGGTTGTCAAGGGCGCGGACGCGCTCCCAGAGGTCAGGCACGTTGTCTGCCGAGACCTCCAGAACCGCAGCGATGGCATCCTTGGCGAACCCTTCTTCGGCAAGAAGGTGGGCCATTCGGTTTTTCAGGAACATGTGAACGAGATCGGCGATCTTTTCAGGGGGGTTGTCGCTCTTTCCGGCGAACATGGCCGCACTTTTTGCGATCAGGGCCTTCAACGAAAAGGGAAACCTTCGGTGAAGCAGAATCTGGACGATGCCGATCCCTTGGCGCCTTAAGGCGTAAGGATCGGCAGCGCCGGTGGGGATGAGACCGACACTGAAGCATCCCACGATGGAATCGATCTTGTCGGCGATGGCCAGCACCGATCCGATCTTTCCTTCCGGGAGTTCGCCCCCGGATCGCACAGGGCGGTAATGTTCCTCGATGGCAGCCGCTACCCCGGGCGGTTCGTTTTTTTCGGCGGCATACACCCGGCCCATGATCCCCTGCAGCTTTGGAAATTCACCGACGACTTCGCTGACAAGATCCGCCTTGCACAGGTATGCGGCGCGCCCCGCCTGGTCCCTGAGCCCGGCGCCGCCGTCGGCTTCGGCCAGGTATTCGGCCATGGCTTTGACCCGCAACATCTTTTCGTACATCGAACCGAGCCGGGCTTGAAACAACACTCCTTTAAGCTGTTCTACCCATTGGTCGAAAGAAGCGTCCATGTCGCTCCGGTAAAAGAACCGGCCGTCTTCCAATCGCGCCCGGATGACGCGCTCGTGGCCGGTGGCCACCAGCTTCAGGTCCCGGGTCCGGGTGTTGTTCACGGCGACAAAACACGGCATCAGCCTTCCGTCAGGATCGATGACTGCAAAATACTTCTGATGTTCCCGCATGGCGGTGATTAATATTTCGTCGGGAATTTCGAGGAATTTGGTCTCGAAATTGCCGACGACAGGCACCGGAAGCTCTACCAGGTTCGTCACGGTATCGAGCAATTCTTCATCGGGCAGGATCTGTCCCCCCGCGCGCCGGGCGGCCTCTCGAACCAGGGAGTCCACCTGGCGGCGGCGCTCTTGGATATCGGCAAGGACATGGGCCTTGCCGAGCGCGCCGAGATACTCTTCCGACCGATTGATCTTGATCTTCTTTGGACTCATGAAATAGTGGCCGCGGGTGAATCGTCCGCTTTTCACGTTTCCGATGGAGAAGGTGACCACCTTTTCGCCGAGCAGGGCAAGGATGTGGTGAACGGGGCGGGGGAACTCGATGGCCAGCTCCGCCCATCGCATCCGCTTCGGGAAGGGGGTCGCCAAAATGACCTCAGGCAGGATCCCCTTAAGCAAAGTGCGCGTGGCCAGCCCTCGTTCGGTCTTTTTCCCGCAAAGATAGCGCCCCTTTTCCGTTTCAGTAATCGACACCTTCGCCAGCGGCAGTCCGATCTTTTCGGCGAACTTCTCCGCAGCCACGGTGGGTCGCCCCTGTTTGTCGTAACCGACCTTTTCCGGTGGACCGATCAATTCAGTGGTCACCGACTTTTGCTTCAGGGCGACATCGAAGACTTCCACGGACAGCCGTCTGGGCGTTCCGTATGTCTTTGCAGCGCCGTGGTCGATACGGGCGCCGTCCAACCGTTTCATCAGGTTCGAGGACAGTGCATCCAGCGCCGGCTGGATGTATCCGGCAGGGATTTCTTCTGTCCCGATTTCAACAAGTAGACGCTCCATAGTCACCTCATCGGCAAGTTTGCGAGTCATGTCTCCGGGTAAGCCGGGGGTATGACGGGTGAATCGCTCGGTTGTCTTGTTTCGCGAAACGCGATGCTTCCATCCACTGGCGGAAGCGAGCTTATTGGCGCCGCCCGAGCAGGGGATACCCCATCTTTTCGCGCTGCTTCAAATAGGCTTCGGCGCCTGCACGAGCCAGGTTCCGAATCCGTGCGATATAGCCGGTGCGTTCGGTCACGCTGATGGCGCCACGGGCGTCGAGTAGGTTGAACGCGTGGGAACATTTCAAACAGTATTCGTAGACTGGCAAAACCAACTCCTCGCCCACACACCGATTCGCCTCGGCTTCATACCGGTTGAAAAGCTCCAGAAGCATCGACACGTCGGCCTTTTCAAAGTTGTAGGTCGACTGTTCCACTTCCTGCTGGTGGTGCACATCGCCGTAAGTCACTCGATCGTTCCACCTCAGGTCGAATACGCTGTCAACACCCTGCAGGTACATGGCGATGCGCTCCAGCCCGTAAGTAAGCTCCACCGGTATCGGATTCAGCTCGATGCTGCCGCAGATTTGAAAATAAGTGAACTGGGTGATCTCCATCCCGTCGAGCCATACCTCCCATCCGAGCCCCGACGCTCCCAGCGTGGGAGACTCCCAGTCGTCTTCCACGAACCGAATGTCGTGATCCAACGGATCGATGCCCAACACCTTGAGGCTGTCAAGATACTGTTTCTGGACGTCCAGCGGGGAGGGCTTGAGAATCACCTGGTATTGGTAATAATGCTGCAGCCGATTCGGATTCTCTCCGTAACGTCCGTCTGTGGGACGTCTGGAGGGCTGAACGTAGGCCACATCCCACGGTTCGGGGCCCAGCGCCTTGAGCAATGTGGTGGGATGAAAAGTGCCCGCACCGACTTCCATATCGTATGGCTGGGCCAGCACACAGCCCTTTTTGGCCCAAAATTGATTAAGGGCGAGAATCACGTCCTGAAAATTCATTTCTCAGTCCTCTGTCCGTTTGGGGTTGAAACGGTCCGCGGCAGCGATTTTATGTCCGGATCTATTTGGCATAAAAGACCGTGTGAATCAACCCTTACCTCCAGCAGCCGTGCCGTCCGACGGGTTGACAGAATCTCGCGCCAGACACGGTGCAGTTTTTCCATGTCGTCCCGGCCCCCCAGCGCCCAGAGGCAGCCGCCCCCACCCGCACCGGCGAAACGAGCACCGCATCCCAACTGCGCAGCGGCTGAAACCAGCCGCCGTCCGATGTCGTCCAAGACGTCAGGCGTCATTTCCAATCGGATGGCGGTTTCCTGCTTCATCAAACGGCCGGCGGTCCGAATATCCATTCGACGCAAGCTCTCGGAAAAACGGTGGACGAGATCGACAATCCGTATCCACCTCTTTCTGTCACGGCCGGCAAGGAACCGATCCACCCATTGCCCGTTGACGTCTTTTGATTCGTGGGGTTCTCCGGCATACGCCACCAGAAGCCGCTTTTCCAGACGCCCATAATTTCCCGATTTTACCAGAACCTCTCTGCGATAGTCGACAGAGTGGATCCGTTTCTTCCAATGCCAGAGGTTCACTCCTCCGAAAGCAGCGGCCAACTGGTCCTGTATGCCGCACGGCACCCGCGCCACCGCCGATTCGAGGCCGTGGGCCAGCAGGGCCACCTCTTTTCGGGACATGCGCCCTTCTCCTCCTGCCTCGGCGATTTTTGCCAGCGCCCCGATCAGGGCCACCATGGCCACTGAAGATCCGCCGAGCGCACTGCGCACCGGAGAGTGGGAATCGATCTGGATCTCGACGCCCTCCAAACCGAAGTAAAGTGCAACGGCGAAAATCAAGCCAAGGGGATGGTCCAACGGCGCCTGCTCCGGCGGAAATTCGGCCGGAGCAAAACCGGTGGAAGAAACCCGAACGACGCGTCTGCGGCAGGCAAGGAGCCTGACCGAAGTTCGCAAATCCAGTGCGATGTTGACCGTGGCCGGTGAATACCGGCACAAGGGATAACAAAACGTGGCAATGTCGAGGGTGCCGCCCATGTCCACCCGGCAGGGAGCAGAAGCGGTCACCGGCTGGTTTTCGAGAAATTTCCTGAAGTCGGTCAATTTGGCATCCTGCGTCCGAGTAAAGATCCGGGCCCAGAGGACCCGGCTTTGAGCTAAGCCCAGAGGGCATGAATCTCTATGATTTCCTTAAATCC
>CBFCZJ010000183.1:0-7604 GCA_965602445.1 uncultured Desulfobacterales bacterium
CTTCCGGGAAGATCCCCCCACAGCCCTCATATCAACCTTATCATCGTGCATAGGCGCGTTTATTATTGTCACTTGATCATTTTGAATCTCGTTCTTCCATGGACGAACTGCCATGCCGCTTGAAATCGAGGTCAAATTCCTGCTTGCCGACCCCTCGCAGATCCGCCGCCGGCTGATCGAGCTCGGTGCGGATCCCCGGGGCAGGGCGTTTGAAAAAAACGTCCGCTTCGAGGACCGCCAAAACTCGTTCAAAAGCACCGGAAGACTCCTTCGCCTTCGGCTGGACCGCCGGACACGGCTTACCTTCAAATCGATCGAACCGGACGCCGAAAGCGAGTATAAAGTCTACCGGGAGTTGGAGGTGACCGTCGACGATTTTCAAACCATGCACCGGCTTCTGGAGGCGGTGGGATTTTATCCGGCCCAGCAATATGAGAAGTGGCGAGAAACCTTTTATTTGGAGCACACCGAGTTCTGCCTCGATACCCTTCCTTTCGGTGAATTTCTTGAAATCGAAGGGGAGCGGCGGTCGATTCGGGCCTTTGCGGATCGACTGGGGCTTTCCTGGGAGAACCGAATCCTGGATACGTATCTTCAGATTTTCGAGCAACTGCGCCGGCACAAAGGGCTTTCTTTTTCCGACCTGACGTTTGACAACTTCAAGACAGTGCAGGTAAACCAGACATGGCTGGCCGAAACGTTGGGTAAAAATCATTGAGGACTGACGATGACAACCCCCTGTCCAATGAATCGGGTCTCGGTCATGACACTGAACCTTCGCTTCGGACTGGCCGAAGACGGCGACGACAGCTGGAAGTTTCGAAAACCGAGAATTGCCGATCTGTTCGCCCGATATCGGCCCGATCTCATCGGATTTCAGGAGGTCAACGATTTTCAAATCGATGACCTGAGACGCATACTCCCCGAATACGGCTTCATTGGAAAACGGCGGCCGGCGCCCGATTTTTGGCAGCACAATGTCATCTTCTTCCGCAGCCCCTTTCGCTGTTCTTTTTCCGACCACTTCTTTTTGAGTCCACTGCCCGACCTGCCGAGCCGTTTTGCCGAGAGCCGGTGGCCGCGGCAGTGCACCATCGGTCTTTTCACGACCGGCCGGCACCGCCTGCTCGCCGCAGACACCCATCTCGATTTTGCCGAAGCGGTCCAGACAAGAAGTGCAGAACTGATTCTTGATCGTTTGGCCGGATTCCCGGCGGAGATACCGACCCTTTTGATGGGGGATTTCAATTCGCTGCCTGACTCGGCCTGCCACAGAATTTTTACAGGCAAAGACCGGCGAGAGCATCGTGCCGGACCCTTCTTCAAACCGGTATTCAGCGCTCCGTATCCGGGCACCCATCACCGCTTCACCGGGGAATCGGACGGGGGCCACATCGACTGGATCTTATACCGGGGGGAGTTGAAACCGGAAAACAGGGAAGTCTGCCGTCACCAGCTCAACGGCGGTTATCCGTCGGATCACTTTCCGATCTGCGCCGACTTCTCCTTTATCACGGGGTAGGCCCGCTGCGCGGGCCTACCCCGTGATAAAGAGGGTAAAATAAAGGATCCGGGTCCAGGACCCGGCTTTGAGTTAAGCCCGGAGGGCATGAATCCCTGTAGTTGTCTTAAATCCGAAATCCGAATCTCGAAATTCGAAACAAATCCGAATGACCCAAATTCGAATGATCAAAACAACTGCAGCTTTCTAGAGATAGCATTAGACCTTGTTTTGGTCATTCGGACATTCGAATTTTGAATTTGTTTCGTATTTCGAATTTCGTGCTTCGAATTTTTCCTTCTTCATCAGCGATGGCAAAGCCAGATGCCTCTGACCTGGGCCTGAGGACCAGGACTTCCAGACTGCATTAAAACTCCAGGGCCTTGATTTTGGCCTTGCGGTCGCCGGCGGCCTCTTCTTGGCCGGCAGTGCAGGTCACCTCGGCATTGAGAACACCGCCGGCCTCCACGACGAGATCCTTGCAGACAACCTTTCCGGCGCATTTGCCGCTGGAAAGCACGATCAGCTCTTTGGAAGCCTGTATCGATCCTTCGAAAAGGCCTCCGATCGTGACGCTTTCCACAGCTGCTTCTGCATACAGACTGCCTTCGTCGGCGATGACGACGGTTTCTCCCTCCAGGTTTCCCTTCACCGTACCTTTAATGATCAGCTTTCCCTTGCAGGAGATGGTTCCGTCGATGGTCAGTCCACTGTCGATAATCGAAATGTTTTCGCTCTTGCGCTTCATGGCAAAGCTCCCATGTCACGAGTTGTTTTCCGGGTTATCCCACCCAGCCGGCGGTCTCAGGATTCCGGCCTCGGCGGTTTCCGGCTCCATTTTTTTGCCGGCGGCAGCAGCGGAGGCCAGCGGTATTGTTCCTATAAGCAATCGATTATACATTAACTCTATCCGGTCTGCCCCGGGAAGACGTTTGCCCATCGTCACCGGCAGGTGCATCGGCAGAGGCTGACGGTTTTTTCCATGTCTGCTGAGAAAGGCTTCCAGCCCGGCTTCGGCCGGCATGTTGGTTCGGATGTCGACCAGCTCGATCGGTGTATCCGGATCGATCTCGGCCGCCTGGTCCGGCGCAGCGCAAACCAGAGCACCATCGGCCCTTCGGAACACGAGATATTTCAACTCGGGTTCTGTCAGCTCCACGAAAAGATCGCCGACGGTCTGATCGCCGCAGGTGACCACGATGGGATAGGTTTTTCCTTTCTTGTCGATGGAATAGCGGGGCCACAGGTCCCTTGCGGTGTCGATGACGTATCCGCGGTCTTCCCCGGTGTTGTTTTCCAGATTGCCCACGTACCCTTTGAAATTGACGGTGACCGCCTCCGGCTCGATACGGCCGGAGAGGACGTCGACGATCTGAAGGGTGTCTCCGCGAATGAGCCGGGCTCGCCCGTGGTTGGGAAAAACGCTTTCGACCCCGTTGATCTTCACCCGAAACACCAGCATCGAAGAAACAGCTTCACCGCGATCGGAAACTGCAGCTGTGGGCAGTCTGCCGGAACCCAGCTCCAGGTAAACACTGCCGCACGGGCTGAAGTCTTTTCGAACCACGATGCGGGTGGGCCGATCGACCCGGATGTTTCTCCGGAAATCGTTGACGGCACCCAGCCCAAGAACGTCCGCGCTCAGACCCCGCTCGTAGTTGGCCTCGATGTGGGTGATGCAGATGGTGTCGCCGGCGGCAACCCGCAGCACCTGGTTGTTCTTGACCGCCACCGGCACAGAGTCGTTGACGGAAACAACCAGGTAATGCAGCGCCGGCGGATCGAGATTGAGCCCGGGATTCTCCGGAACAATGTCAAGCCAGTCCATGAAAGCGTTGATCGCGAGGTTGTGGTGGCGCACCTTGTCTTCCAGCGGCAGCGATTTGCTCGTCTCCACGCCGTATGCCGGGATTCCGGCGTTGGTGAGGGCATAGAAGGTGGCTGATTTGCGCTGTTCCTTGTTGGGGGAATCCTCTTCCCGGGTCCGGTGGTTATTGAAGTGAAAATGAAGATCGGGGTCTTCGATCTGCCCGTTGATCACCTCGCAGACCGACCGGGCGATATCTCCAAGATAGAGGATCCTGCCGGAGTCTGGGGCCACATAGGTGTCGGCGTCGGCAATGATCGACTGGCCGAACCGGCTCGGATTTCGCTGGTCGCTGATCCACTTGCCGGCGTAAAACCCGGAGCCGTCGTGAAGATTGAGAAGACAGTCGCTTTCATGGATCAGTTGCTTCAGGATTTGAACGATTTTTGCCTCGTAGTTTTCATTGCGGTCCTCGGCAAACTTCCGGTTCATATCCTCGTTGATCTTCCTCCGGTTCAAAAGAATCGACTGGAAGTTGGCCCTGGGAACCACGATCAGATTTCCCTTTGTCAGACTGAAATCCGCGTAATGATCCGCTGAAAGAAAGCCCCCGGGTTCGTCTCCCTGGATGCCTCCGATCAACAGGAGCGTTTTGCCCGGCTTCTTTCCCCAGATCCGGTATACGTGAAGTTCGTGGTCGGTTCCTTCGTAAAAAACAGTGAGCGTACGATTTTGAGCCTGCGCGGCTCCAGCGGCCAGGATCAGAGACAGAAGGCAGATCACGGCATAAATCCAGCCCTTTCCTACACGGCCTCCGGCTGCTGGAAACGGTTCTTCGCGGTATGATTTTCGGTTTGCCATTGCCTAACCGGCTTCAACTTCTTCGGCAGTCATCGAAAAATCTTTCTCAAGAATCAGTTCGCCGCCGGTGCTGAAAATATAGACGGTCAGAAGATCAAACCGACCGGGATCCGACACGCCCGTTGTTTCGAATTTCATCGGCTTGAAGCGGGAGATGGAAAAAAACTGGCCCCTGTTTGCCGGGCTCGGCCGCCCCTCTTCGACCTTTGCCCAGGGAATCAGCACCCACGAATCCCCGCTCGAATCGTTCTGCTGTTTGAGAACCACAAAGGCATGACCCGATACGCTTTCCGGCTCGGCATCTCCTTTTCGAACCAGAAAGGTCACCCGCAGCAGCGGACGATCCTGCTCATGGACCACCGCCAGGTTTTCCACGGACACGGGGGGCGACTCCACCTCTCCGGCATGTTCTTGGCCCGTTTCGGTTTGCTCGCCGGGGGCAGGCGCCTGCTCTGCCGGGAATTCCTGAACCGGCACCGGCTCCGGCTCCGGTTGCGGTTCGGGCGCCGCTTCCGGCTCAGGGGCAGAAGCCTTTTCCGGGCTGCCTTTTTCTTTACCGGAAGCGTCGCTTGGGCTTTTCGCCTTTTGCGCGGGGGGCGCCGGAGACGCCGTCGCCTCCGGCGATTCCTTTTGAAATCCGGCCTCGGTCAGCACAAGCCGGGCCGTTAAGACGTCCTTTTCGTATCGAAGCGCCTCGACGGCCTCCCGCAGCCGGCTGGTCTCAGCCCTCAGCCGTTGATTTTCGTCGAAGGTCTGCCGGTTGAACAGATAAAGTCCCGCGGCAGCTCCCACGGCCACCAGCAGCAGCCCCATCAGCAGATAGAACAGGCTCTTGAATCTGCGAACCGATACGGTCTGGCCGTGATCGCCCACGAAAAGCAGGGTCCAGCGCGAGCTTCGCTTCAAGGGCCTGGGAATCCGCTTCGCTTTCAGATCTGACTGAAGATTTCCCGGTAGATCTTCCATTGATTGCCTTCACGCTTGAGGATCAGCTTCTTGACCCCCTTCGTCTTGAACACGTTGGACGCGTATGTTTGAACAAAAGAGACGGTGCTTTGCTGCTTTCCCCGCTCGATGGTCATCTTGTTTGTTCGGGTGACCCGGATGAAACGGTATTTGCTGTTCAACTGGTTCTTGTAATCGATCCACGAATCCAGGTCCGCCCCTCCTTCGGAACGAAAATCCCGCGCATAAAACGAGGCATAGCGCTGGATGTCTTTCGACGACCATGCTTCGAGCCACTCATCGACCACGGCGGCGATCTCCTGCTCTACCCCCCGCTTTTTCAGGCTGCGGCAAGCGGCGACCAGCGAGTGGCCCTGCTTCAGTTCCTTCAGGGGTTCTGCCACCGCCTGGTCAATGTCTCCCACGATACGCAATCCCTTCTCTCCTTCGGCCATGAAGAACTTTCTCGTTCCCATGGCAACCTTTTCGTAGGGAGTGCGGATGACCTGATCGAACAAGACCGTGTACAAGGAGCCATGGCGGTAAATGCCGGTATTCAACAGCTCCAGGGAAAAGGCGGCCTTTTCTTCGGCCATCCGGGTGCGCAGACGGTCCCAGTCTTGCCACCAGGAAAGATCCGGAAGATATTTCGGATCGTAGGCCCTTAGATAGTCATGATAGGTTCCGTCGGTCAAAGCAAAGCGCCAGGTCGAAAGAAGCTGCGCCACTTTCTTTTGAGCCCCCCGGGCCTCGGAAGCCGCCGACTCTTGGAGCTTGCCGACGATGATGATCGGGGTGCGATGCAACGTGATATAGCCGGCCAGACGATCGATGGCGCTGTTTTCCAGCACGATGCAGCCGTTGGAGTCCCTGGGCTTGAGCGGCTTATTGGTGCCGTGAAGCCAAATGGAGTTGCCGCCGCGTCCTTGCTTCCGGTCCATGAAGTTGGGATAGTCGATCGGAAAGGCGCGGGATCCGTAAATCGGGGCAAGATCCCGGTCCGGATGTTCCTTGATGAAAAAATAGACCCCTTCCGGCGTTTTTCGGTCTCCGGAGCGGGCCTTCGGGCCGGCCGCCTCTCCGGTGGAACAGGGAACGCTGAAGACCTCCGAGAACCGGCCGGCTTCAATGGCATAAAGAAATAGAAGCTGACGCTGTTTTTCCACGAGAACGGCATAGCTTTTCGAAGAATCACCGCCTGCTTCCACGGCGATCAATGAAGCCGGATGACCAAGGGCGGCCGCAGGGGGGGAAGAGGCCGCCGCCGGACCGCAAAGCGGCAGCAACAGAAACAAAGACAGAACCGAGAATAAAGGGCCGATCTTCAACCTTGCCTCCTTTGTTTGGACTGTGGGATTACCCCATAACCGGTTTTTTGTCAAAACCATCTCACCGGCCCGCCTTGTCATACCGGATGCGGACCGGATCGCCTCTGCTGCACCCAATCTTTTCCGAAGCGCTGCCGCAATTGACGGCAATCTCCAAGGGTCCCCGGCTGCCCACGACCACCAGGGCCCTGCCCGGTGCTACATCCCCGTAGCTGCGGCAAAGACCGGTCAGGGTCCGGCCGCCGATACGGACCTGCAGTGTTTGGCCGCCTTCTTTTCCCCTTATATCGTATCCTTCGTCGACTTCGATGTCGGTAATCAAATTGCCGAATCGGTCCACCCAAACGACGGTTCCGACGATCTCCCCATTTTCATCGATCCGTTGCGCAGCCGTTTCGATGCGCCGAAGACTGCCGGACGGTGCGGGCGGCCCCAGCCGGTCCAGGGGAATCCCGCGAAGAAGGTGTGCGCCCACCGGGGCAAAAATGTCCCGACCGTGAAACGTTCGGCTGACTTCGGCCCGGTAAAATGCCCGGTTTTCAACCCGAACGATTCGAGCCTTTGGATCGTTGTCGAGGATCCGTGTCAGCACCCCGTTGTCCGGTGCAACGAAGGTGTGACCGGCACTTTTGGCGGCAATGATCGCACGGTCGGTTCCTACGCCGGGGTCGACCACTACCAGATGAACGCTATGCTCTGGGAAGTAACGCCAGGCAGAAGCAATCAGAAAGGCAGCCCCTGCCACGTCTTGTGGTTCGATCCGGTGGCAGAGATCGACGACGTCGGTCCCCGGGGCAATGCCGTAGATGACGGCCTTGACCAGCCCGACGTACTCGTCATCGATTCCAAAATCGGTCAACAGGCTGATGACGGCCATTTCACTCCCTACCCGGGCATCGGTTACGCGCCCTCTCGGCTTTGCGCAAAGGGACCTAAGGGCCAAGAGGCATTGCGGGGATGCTGGGAGGCTGGCATGCTGGGATGCTTTAAGGCGAAAAATCCCTGAGCGCTGCTTTTGGGTTTTCTGGCATTCCCGCTTCCCAGCCTCCCAGCGCGCCGCAGGCGCGCTAGAACATCTTGCCCTGCACCGGGACCCCCAGATGTCGACAGGCCGAATCAGCGGCCTTCCGCCCGGAGGAGGTGCGCACGAGAAAACCGATCT
>CBFCZJ010000184.1:0-7591 GCA_965602445.1 uncultured Desulfobacterales bacterium
TGGATCAAGGCCCTGCGGCGGACCCGAAGGACTCATCACAGTAAGCATTCCTCCTCCGTAGCGAAGGCGTCAGCGAGGCCCCTAAAAAAAGAGTAACCGTGCTGCCAGCTCAATTCGGAACACGAACTCTGAACCAACTTCTTTTGCAGAGGGGATTGCTGTTCGATTCGGAAAGAGGCGTGGCCGGAGCAAACAGATCCGGTCAGTGCTGGATACGCTCAATCTGCAGGTGCTCAATTTTGCGGCGCAAGGTGTTTCGACTGATGCCGAGCTCCATGGCGCTTTTGCCCTTCTTCCACCGGTTGCGCTCCAAGGCAACGATTATCGCCTGCTTTTCGATTTCGGCAAGGGTCAGACCCGCGTGGGTGATAACCGCCTGTTGCCGGGGCCGAATCCGCTCGGGAAGCTCCTCGACCTGAATCAAGTCCCCCCGGCAAAGAACGAAGGCGTGTTCGATCACGTTTTCCAGCTCCCGCACGTTGCCCGGCCAATCGTGAAGCATAAGAGTGGCCATCGCCTCCTTGGAAACGTCCAGAATGTGCCTGCCGGTGATTTGATTGAACCGATCCACGAAATGATCCACCAGCAGAGGGATATCTTCCTGTCTTTGGTCAAGATTCGGAATCTGCAAAGACACGACGTTGATCCGGTAAAACAGATCCTGACGAAACTTTTCTTCTTTCACCGCTTCTGCCAGATCGCGATGGGTGGCGGCAATGACCCTGGCATTGGTGGAAACCGGCTCGACGCCTCCCAACGGTTCGTACTCCTTCCGTTCGAGCACCCGCAGCAGTTTGACCTGGACGGCCGGCGAAATATCGCCGATTTCATCCAGCAGGAGTGTTCCGTTCTGGGCCAGTGCAAACCGCCCCGGCTTGTCTTTCTTGGCGTCGGTGAAGGCGCCGGCCTTGTACCCGAACAACTCCGACTCGACCAGCGTGTCGGGCAGGGCCCCGCAATTGACGGCGACAAAAGGCCCTTTGGCGTGCAGGCTGTTGTTGTGAATGGCCCGCGCGATGAGCTCTTTTCCAGTGCCGCTTCCGCCTTCGATCAATACCGTGCAGTGGCTTCTGGCTATTTGAGGCAGAATGGAGAAAATTCGCTTCATTTCGCTGTTTTTGCTGACGATGTCCTCAAAGGAGTGCTGTTTGCGAAGCTCTTTTTGGAGGCTGGCGACCACGGAAAGGTCGCGGAAGGTCATCACTCCGCCGATGGTCTGGCCGGCGCCGTCTTTTAAAATGGCGGTGGTCACGCTGATGGGAATCTTCTTTTTATCGGCCCGGAAGATGTAAAGCGGCTTGTTGAAAACCGCCTGGCCGGTTTGAAATGTCTGCTTGAGCAGGCAGCCCTGCTCACAGGCATTGCTGCGGAACACCTCGAAGCAGGACTGCCCGATAGCCTCCTCCCGGCTTATGCCGGTGATCGTTTCGGCGGCATGGTTGAAGGCCAGCAAGCGCCAATTCAAATCGACCATGTAAACGCCGTCGGCGATGCTGTCGAGGATTATTTGACAAAGGTTGTATGCGGCGGCTTCGTCCATGACGACTGTTTATTGCCCCTTGAACCAGCCCTCTTCTACAAGACCCTTCATCTTGAAAAAACGCTGCTAATCCGCCAAGAATGCCTGCTTTTTCAGCGGTAGGTGAAAATAGAAGCCGCGTCAACTATTTTGGAATAATATGAATCAACCTTTTCAAAAAAGTGCCCCGTTTTGTTGCATATTGATTTTCAAAAAGGCTCAAAATGTTCCGTTCTTTGAACGGAGGTGGGTTTTCATAACGGCAAAAAAATGAACGTATTTCATTTTATATCAAACTCTTATTAAACGGCATCACCTCCACTTTCCGGCTGGTACGCTATTTGCTCTTATTTTTTTTATTTAATGGATGTCCATCCGTAAAAAGGAGGTGATGGCTATGAGAGCGACATCAAGGAGCAAACAAGTCCTGGGCATTTTGATGGTGCTGGGGGTTACCGCCGCCGGGATCCTGCTGCTGGGCGGACCGGGAGGCGCCGGTCAGCAGCAAATCGCTACCGCGCAGCAAAAAGCGCACGCTGTTTTTGTGAAAAAATGCCTCGACTGCCATGTTTCTGTGGCCGATCCTGAAAGACCGGGCAGAACAAGGGACGATTGGCACCTGGTGGTCAATATCATGCACGGCTATGGCATGGACCTGACCGACCAGGAAAGCGCGATGATCGTGGATCTGCTCTATTCGCTCCGCAGGGGAATGGAACGGGAACCGGGCTAATCCCGCAGACTATCAATGACCGCGGCGAAAATCAGCCGGCGTTCATGGGGGGAAACCAACGAAACCATGATAAAGGAGGCGTCATGAAAAGAAGAAGTTTTCTCAAGTCGATGGCGGCAGGCGGGTTGGCCGCCTCGATGGCCGGGGCCGGCGGGCTCGTATCCCCGGGCAAGGCCGGGGCGGGCGGAAAGATCGACATCGGGGAGATCAAAAGCCTCAAGATCGACGTGCTGACCGAGACCAGCTGGTTCAACAACGACCAGTTCAAAAAGGATATCATGGACTACGGCGGGGCCATGACCAACCAGTACACGATCCCGTGGGACTGGGACAATGCCGGCGGCTATTCGGTCCTGTTGACGGTCACCACCCTTGAGGGCGATGAGCGCAAGTTCATGCTCGACTATGGATGGAACAACGATTGGATGGAGTACATCTACACGGAGAAAAGCAACGTCGGGTCGATGCTCGAAAGCGGCGAGATTGAATTCTCCGTGCTGTCCCACTGGCACTTGGATCACTACTGGGGCATCGAAACCACCTTGAAGCGCAAACAGGACATCACGATGTACGCCCCGGCAACCTACTATCCCGAGGACATGGCCCTGCTCAAGGAAAAGGCCCACCACAAGGCCAAGGACAAAAATACCGGGGAGATGATGCACATCTGCAAAAACGACTCCCCCCACCAGGGCAAACTCGTTCTGTGCAACCCGGACGGCGAAAACGGCGAAGGCATCTACCGGCTTATGCCGGGGGTGGCCATTCGAAACTTCGACGTGCCGATTCTGCTGCGGGTCCGCGGGGAAAACGTTCTGTATTTCAACGTCAAGGACAAGGGCATCGTGACGGTGACCGGCTGCTGCCACCCCGGCATCCTGTCTCTGTTTTCCTATGCCCGCAGAAATTTCGAAGGCTACAAACCCTACGGGTGTTATGGAGGACTTCACATCAGCCTTTTCGAGACCTGGGAGCCCAAGTTCGACGACATCATCAAGGGCGTCAAAGGATTCCGCATTCAAAAGCTGGGCTGCAACCACTGCACCGGCTGGATCTGGGCGGAAAAGGCGGCCGAAGAGGGAGTCCCCGTGGTCAAGGGAACGGACAAATACAAAACCTACAAAAAGTACTCAACGGTTGCCAAGGCCAGCAACGTGTTCCTCACCAACGGAGATACGGTCGTTTTCTAGTGGACCAGATTATCAGATAAACCCTGGCCAAGCCGACGCAATTGGAAAAAAGGGAAGACGCTGCTGTTTTTGCCCGACCGGCTGACTTCTTCCCCCTTTCAAGGGAGGTCATATATGACCGCTGAAAATCCAGGTCGAAAATTCAACTATGTTTTCGGGCTGATCAACTTCGTTGTCGTATTCGTCATTGTCTGGTTTCTCTGGTACGTCTTCATGAACCAGGATGCGGTGATGAAACTATACACGCCGATGTACGGCTTTTCTCTGGTGGTGGTATTTCTCTCCAGCATCATTCTGATGACGAAAGTGGCCGATTACCCTGCCGTCTATGATCGACATGCCAAATACCAACATCCGGCGGTCAAGGGAATCGTTCTGACCGTCATCGCCTTTTTTGTGATGATCATTCTATATTATGTGATCTTCCGGGGCCTTCTCGGCGGCTTTGGCATCGCCTATTTCAGTCCGGAATCGATCGTGGCCGGCGGCGGTATCGGCGCCGAGCCTTACGTGGCCCGTGAAAATTCCTCGACGGCCATCGTCTACTATTTTGCCGCCTTTTTATGGGTGGCCCTTTTCTGGAACCTCGGGTTCGGGCGCTGGCCATGGCAAAACGACAGCCATGCCGTTCAGGTGGCATCGAAGGTGTTTGCCATCATCTTTTTTGTGAACCTGTTCTATGTGCTGCTGTTTCATCCCCACGTCTGTTATCTGTTTTACCCGGCGCAGACCAAGGCCGGGGTGGCACCATGGTGGGAGGCACTGGCCGGAACCGGCAGCGCCTTCTTCAGCCTCGGGTTGATCCTCTGTACCCTGGTCTGGGTCGTCTTCTCCGAGCTTCTCTGGGAGGGCCGTCCGTGGCATGTCTTCGAAGACAATGGACAGGGAAGCTTCGCTCGAGGCTTTATCGTGTTTATCGGCACCGTGACGCTGGGGATCATTTTGCTGTGGCTGCTGCTGCAGATCTTTATCCTGGTCTGGTACGAACCTTTTGTGGGCGGGCAGTACACCGACGGAACGGACTGGCGGTTCATTCACGCAGGGGAGGTCGCCGGTTTTTTCATCCTGGCCGCCTTCATCTGGAAAAACTACTTCAACAATTTTCCGACCCTGAAAAACGTCTGGGTCCGGTGCGTTTTGCGCAGCCTCTTCGCGGTCGTCGTAGGCATGCTGGCCTACTGGTTTTACTACTCTCCGCTGGCGACCTTCTTTTTGGCCAAGGTCCAGGGATTTGCGCAGCCCGGAGATACGCCGCTGGTATGGACCCTTTTGTTTTTGAGCATCGTCCTGGTTCATAGTGAGTTTTTCGAGGGCTGGCCCATGCGGCGCAAAGACTAGCCTTAGGGCGAACACGGTAGATTGAGTATGGTGGACGAAACAAAAAGAAGCTTTTTCACCCGGTATCTGCCGCGCCAGCTCACCCGATGCCTGGCCGATTTTGAAGCCGGCATCGAAGAGGCCAGGCGCAGGGAGGAATTCGACCGTTTTTTTGATTCGTATGAGAGCAGCTATGCCCTGACGCTGGCCTATCCGGACGATATCCTGATGGAAACGGCCAAGCAGTACGGCATCGAAACCGAGGGAAGAGCAAAGCTGGAAGTGGTCAAAGAATTGTTTCTGCTCAAAGGAGGGCTTTGAGATCGACATTGAAAGCTATTTCAGGAGCAGAATCGAAGAGCTGTTGATCGTTGCCTCTTGGAGCGAAGATCTTCAGCAGGAGATCGGCCTTCAGGGTGCTAGCCAGATCTGGACCGGCCCACCGGCATGGTATCTTTGGCTGGAACAAGCCCCCGGTGCATATCGGCTGGAGATGGTGCCCGGCGAGGCCCGCAAGGTCGGGGAAGACGGCGGGCCATGTGCGCTGTTTTCCATCAAGCTATATCCGTACCGGCAGCATCCGATGTTCGACCTGTTTTCCCGAAAAGAACAGGAATTGACCCAGAGCTCTTTTTTCGATCACACCCACACACCGACCTACGAGGCCCAGGAACGGATTTCTCCGGACTTGTTCACCGTCGCCTTTCTGACGGTCTCAACGGACCGCTCCGGTCAAATCGCGCGCGTCAGCCTCGAATCGATGGAGCCGCTTCGAACCGTGGAAGGCACCGGAGACGATTGCCCGGGAAAAGTCTTGCGCAATCTTTCCGGTGTCGAAGCGGGCTACCCTTTGTTTGACGTTCTGCTTTGCTTGTGTTCCTTTGCCCTTCGCCGGCCCCCGATCCGGGTCGTGGTGGCCGGCTCCCCGGGCGTCGAGTTCCGCCTGGGTCAAGAAGCGGTCGAGTGTCGGCCGGCAAACGATGTCACCGGATACTGCATCAACGTCTGGTATCCCGGCGGAGAAGGTTCGCCGAACCGCCAAGGGCGTAGTTCCCGAGAAAAACTTCCGCTGCAGTCGCCGCGATGGCGAATATATGAACAAACGTATCCGTGCGGTCATTTTCATCCTCCAGGCGATGGGGAAGACGCGAAAATACGGCTCAACGAAACTTGGTGGTCCATCGCCGCGGCCAGGCACCGCTCCCATCTGGCATCTGCATGCGGCTGTTCCCTGGAAAGTCACGGGACATGAAAAGGATCCTTGTTCCTATCTTTCAGGATCGGGTGTCGCCGGTGTTCGACTCCTGCAGGCGGGTTCTGGTGATCGACGTGGACGACGGCAAGGAGATCGACCGCCAGGAAATCTATCTTGACAACCTGACATTGATCGAACGGATTTCCATTTTCCGGCGGCTGAACGCCGCCGTCGTCATCTGCGGTGGAATCAGCGAAACCCTGAACCAGCTGCTCGACGATCTGCAAATTCAACTGATCAACGGCGTTGCCGGAGAGGTCAAGGAAGTGGTCGGGGCGTTTCTCGGCGACAAGTTGGATGATCCGCGTTTTTTCATGCCCGGCCGCAGAAACACCGTGTAGCGTTTTTTTCAGAATATGGCGCTGCTCATGACTGGCCGGGATCGACACCGAGAATTTCCCGTAACGGGCGCCCGGTGTCGAAAAAGCACATGGCGTTCTTGGGACGGCTGGCGATGCCGGTGTGCAGGTTCCATCCGTTGGGAAAAAGGGCCGACAGCCGCCATTTACCGGCTTCATACTTTTCCAGAACATCGAAGGCGGTGTCGACCGCGGTCTTTCCCAGCTCCGCGATGCCCGGTTGGTAAGGAAGACCGGTGGCCGGATTGTGGTAGGCCATCGGCGCCGGAAACAACCGCTCCCACGGAGGAAGCCGGCGGGGGTAGAAATGGACCAGGTAGGCCTTGAGCCCGGGGCGTGAGACCGGGGCAAGCCTCCCGGCCAGCAGCCTTGCCCCACGGTTTCGAAACAGCCTCAGGAAAAGCCCGTTGCAGCCGAGCGCCAGGCGAAGGTAAGGCCGGTGACGGCGGCGGTCGAGCTCAAAGAGATCGGCCAGCCAGTCGAGCAAGGTGCCTGAGTCGACTTCCAGGCCTTGAAGGATCGGCTCGAGCAGACTGACTTCGGGCCGTAAAAAATTGCGGCTGAAGTAAAGATCGATGAAGCTCTCCAGTCGATGATGCCGGCACTCGGCCTCATCGGTTCCCGAGCCGGAAAAGTAATAGATCATCGGGTGGAACACGGCATCGGCCGCCGCATGGGTCAAGATGCCCGCCGCAAGGGCCATCCGCTGCTCGGCCGCCGCTGTCCGCCGCCCCAGCGTCGAGGCGACAAACCGTTCGAGGCCCCCGCCCGTCTCGTGGAAATCTTCCGCGTGCCGGTTCAAAAACCGGCTTCCCGGTCCCCAGACAAGGTAAAACGGCGTGTCGGGTGCCACGGCCCCATACCGATAGAGGTTCGGATACCGGTCCACTGCGCGGCGAACCGCCCATCCGGCGGGCATCCGACGTAAAACGTCTTCGGCAAAAATCCAGTGGGTGGGCAGCTTCGGCATATAAAACCGCTCCGCGATAAAACCGCTCCGCGTTTTTATTAGAGTGCGGCTGCGCCGCACAAAAAATTAAAATAACAAATATATGAAAGCGAGCCTGTCAGCGGCTTGAAGCTCAACCTCTGAACCCTGAACCTCCGAACCCTGAACCTCTGAACCTCTGAACCCTGAACCCTGAACCTCTGAACCTGGAACCCTGAACCTGGAACCCTGAACCTTCGGCCCCCTATCCCGGCTCCTCCACCTTGCGC
>CBFCZJ010000185.1:0-7578 GCA_965602445.1 uncultured Desulfobacterales bacterium
TCGTCATCGATCACGGACACGGCTTTGTCACGCGGTTTGGCCATATCCACAAGGCGCTCAAAAAGCGGGGAGATTCGGTCAAGCGCGGAGAGATCATCGCCGAAATGGGCAACACCGGCCGGAGCACCGGGCCCCATGTCCACTACGAGGTGATGCTAAACGGCGTGCCGGTCAACCCGGAAAAGTACATCCTCAACTAAAACCCGCTGGCGCGGTTTTTCGTGATGTTCGCGTTCCGCGAACAAAGAAAGAAAAACCTATTCACACGTCACACCTCGGATCTTGCCAGAGGACGTGACCCTGCCTGTTTTGCCGTTCCAACACACACGATCAAAACAACTGAAGCTTTAGACCACAGCGCAGCGGCGGGCTGCCGGTGGAAATTCGCGTCAGATGTGGTATATTGCTTTGAAGGTTCAAAAGGTTCAGAGGTTCCGGGTTCAAGGGTTCAGAGGTTTAAAAAAAAGACCGGTACTATATCCCGGAGCTTCTGAACTCCGAACCCAGAAGCTTTGAACTCCTGAACTCCTGAAACCCTGAACCTCTGAACCCAGAACCTCTGAACCCCGAACCCAGAACCTTGAACCCATAAACCTTTGAACCCTGAACCCCTGAACCCCCGAACCAGGAAATGAAACGCCCATGTTGATGAATGTATTGACAAAGGTTTTCGGAAGCAAAAACGAACGCGAACTAAAACGGCTGCAGCCGACCGTAGACGAAATCAATCGCCTCGAACCCGACATGCAGGCCCTCAGCGACGACCGGCTCCGGGCACAGACGGCGCTGTTTCGGGAGCGGCTGGACCGGGGAGAATCGATAGAGGATCTGCTTCCCGAAGCGTTTGCAGCCGTCCGCGAGGCGTCTCGGCGGGTGCTCAACATGCGACACTTCGATGTCCAGCTCATCGGCGGCATGGTTTTGCATCAGGGGAGAATCGCCGAAATGAAAACCGGCGAAGGAAAAACCCTGGTGGCCACCCTTTCTGCATATCTCAATGCGCTGACCGGAAAAGGGGTTCACATCATCACCGTCAACGACTATCTGGCCCGGCGTGACACCGAGTGGATGGGACAGATTTATCAATTCCTGGGGTTGAGCGTTGGAACCATCCTCAACGGGCTCAATGAACAGGAAAGAATCGAGGCCTACGGGGCGGATATCACCTACGGCACGAACAACGAATTCGGCTTTGACTATCTTCGGGACAACATGAAGTTCGATCCGGAAACCCTTGTCCAGCGAGAGCCTCATTACGCCATCGTCGACGAGGTCGACAGCATTCTCATCGACGAAGCCAGAACCCCGCTGATCATCTCCGGACCGGCCGAAAAATCGACCAGCCTGTACTACGAGGTCAACGGAATCATCCCGAGCCTGGTCCGGGAAGCCGACTATACCATCGACGAAAAGGCGAAAAGCGTGACCCTGACCGAAGAAGGGGTCGCAAAGGCCGAGGCTAAACTCAACGTCGACAATCTCTATGATCCGAAATACATCGAGCTGCTGCACCACATCAACCAAGCGCTCAAGGCCCACACCCTTTTCAAAAAGGACGTGGACTACATCGTGAAAAACGGTGAAGTGATTATCGTCGACGAGTTTACCGGCCGGCTCATGCCCGGGCGGCGATACAGTGAAGGACTGCACCAGGCGCTGGAGGCCAAGGAAGGGGTCAAGATCGAAAACGAAAATCAGACCCTGGCCACGATTACCTTCCAGAACTACTTTCGCATGTATGACAAGCTCGCCGGCATGACCGGCACCGCGGATACGGAAGCTGCCGAATTCAAGAAAATCTACGATCTGGACGTTGCCGTGATCCCGACCAACATGCCGATGATCCGGATTGATTTTCAAGATGCGATCTACAAGACCAAGCGGGAAAAGTACGAGGCCGTGCTCGACGAGATCGAAGAGCTTTACCGCCGGGGCCAGCCCGTGCTGGTGGGGACCATCTCCATCGATGTGTCCGAATCGCTTTCCCAGAAACTCAAAAAACGCGGCATCCCCCATGAAGTTCTCAACGCCAAGAACCACGAAAAGGAAGCTGAAATCATCGCCATGGCCGGTCAAAAAGGCGCCGTGACCATTTCCACCAACATGGCCGGCCGGGGAACCGACATCGTCCTTGGTGAAGGGGTGACCGATCTGGGAGGGCTTCACATCCTCGGCACCGAGCGCCACGAGAGCCGACGGATCGACAACCAGCTCCGGGGCCGCTCCGGTCGTCAAGGCGACCCCGGCTCCTCCCGCTTCTATCTTTCCCTGGACGACGATCTGCTGCGGATTTTCGGCGGAGAGCGGATCACCGGCATCATGGAGAAGCTCGGTATGGAGGAGGGGGAGCCGATCGAGCACGGCCTGATCTCCCGGGCCATCGAAAACGCCCAGACCAAGGTCGAGGCGCACAACTTCGATATCCGAAAGCATCTGCTCGAATACGACGACGTGATGAACCAGCAAAGAGAGGTCATCTACAAGCAGCGGCGGGAGCTGCTGCAGGGAAAGAGCATTCGTTCGGAAATCGAAGAGATGATCCGGGACCGGGCGGAGCAGATTGCCGACCAATTCGCGGATGAAAACCGCCTCCCCGAAGACTGGGACATGAAGGGGATCAAGGATGCGGTCTTCCAGCAGTTCAATTTCCGGCTCGCCTCCCTGGATGCCGATGCAATGGACGGCCTCACGGCAGACGGACTCGCCGAGCGGATTTTTGAAGAAGCCCTTGCCTTCTATGAGGAAAAGGAAGGGGCCGTCGGCAGGGACGATTTCCGGAATTTGGAGCGGATTGTCATGCTGCAGACGGTCGACAACTTGTGGAAGGATCATCTTCTTTCCATGGACCACCTCAAGGAGGGAATCGGCCTCAGGGGATATGCCCAGCAAAACCCGCTCATCGTCTATAAAAAAGAAGGGTTTGAGTTGTTTCAGGACATGATCGAACGAATCAAGGAAGAAACCCTGGGCATCCTCTTCCGGATTCAGCTGGCCGAGCCTGAAAGGATCGAAGAAATCCGAAAGCAGGACAAGCAGCCGCTTTTTTACTCCGGAGGCGACGATGCAGCGGCGAAAAAAAAGCCGGTCCGGCGGTCGAACAAAAAGGTGGGGCGAAACGATCCCTGCCCCTGCGGAAGCGGGAAAAAATTCAAGAAATGTTGCGGGCGATAGCCCTTGACAAGCCCCTTGAGACGCCCATTTTTCTTCTAATGAGCTCAAGATTCCGGTGAAAGGTTTGTTGCGAGGGGGGTTTACAAGTTTCGAAGCCAGTGCTTATATTCGGATGAAATTGGCCGGTACATTCACTGAGGGTGACCAAATCGTTGCAATACCTATTATTTCGTCTGATCGGTTATGAGTGAGAGTCAACCCGAATTTGAAGAGCAGGTCGTTTCCGAAACAAGCGACGAGGTAATCGAACCCCCGTTATTCAAGGTCCTGTTGCACAACGACGATTACACCACCATGGAGTTTGTCGTAGAGGTCCTAATCACCGTATTTCGGAAATCGGCCGAGGAGGCCGCCAGGATCATGCTCAACGTCCACCACCAAGGAATCGGGCTGTGCGGCGTGTTCCCCTACGAGTTGGCCGAAACCAAAGTCGAAACGGTGGAGGCCCTTGCAAGGGAGAGGGGATTTCCGCTGAAATGCACGATGGAGAAAGAATAGCCTCATGATCAGCAAGGAATTAAGTGCGACGCTCGGGTTTGCCGTACGCGAGGCCAAAAAGCGGCGCCATGAATATGTGTGTATCGAACATGTCCTGTACGCTATTTTGCACGACAGCAGCGGCGTGGAAATTATCGAAAACTGCGGCGGGAGCGTCGATCGGCTCAAAACCGAACTGGAAAATTACCTCGCCGATCGTATCGACAGCATTCCGGAAGATGACGAGTTTGTGCTTCAGCAAACCATCGGGTTTCAACGAATGATCCAGCGCGCCGTCACCCATGTGCGCTCGGCTGAAAAAGCCGAGGTCACCGTGGGGGACATCCTGGCTTCCATGTTCCAGGAAAAAGACTCCCACGCGGTCTACTTTCTTCAGACCGAGGGCATCACCCGCCTCGACGTGCTCAATTATATCTCCCATGAAATGCCCAAGATCAGCTTTCGGGAGGGCGAGGGAGGCTTTGCCCGAACCGAGCGGGAGGACAAAAAGAAAAAGACGGATCCGCTGGAGGACTTCACCATCGACCTGGTCCAGTTGTCGGCCGAGGGTAAACTCGATCCGTTGATCGGCCGGGAAATCGAGCTGGAGCGGACCATGCAGGTCCTTTGCCGACGCCGGAAAAACAACCCGGTGTTCGTTGGAGATCCCGGCGTCGGAAAGACCGCCATGGCCGAGGGCCTGGCCCAGAAGATCCAAAAAGGCGATGTGCCGGAGCTGCTGGAGAACATGCAGATCTACGCCCTGGATCTGGGGGGGCTGCTGGCGGGCACCAAGTTCAGAGGAGATTTCGAGCAGCGGCTCAAGGGCGTGATCACAGCGCTGAAAAACAAGAAAGACGCCATTTTGTTCATCGACGAAATACACACCATTGTCGGTGCCGGGGCCACCAGCAGCGGTTCGATGGACGCTTCCAATATTTTAAAACCGGTGCTTTCCACCGGTGAAATCCGCTGCATCGGATCGACGACATTCGAAGAGTTTCGAAACCATTTTGAAAAAGACCGGGCCCTTTCCCGGCGCTTTGAAAAGATCGAGATCGGCGAGCCGCCAATCGGTGAATCGATTCAGATTCTCAAGGGACTTCGAAGCCGATACGAGGAACACCACGGCATCCGATATACGGATCCGGCCCTCAAATCGGCCGTGGAACTCTCGTCGAAATTCCTCAACGACCGGTTTTTGCCGGACAAGGCCATTGACGTGATCGACGAAGCCGGAGCCCACGTGCGGATTTCCGGCCCCTCCACCCGGACGAAGATCCATCCGTCCGATATCGAGAAGATCGTGGCCAAGATGGCCAGGATTCCGACACGGAACGTTTCGGTTTCCGACCGGGCCAAGCTCGAAAACCTGGAGCCGAGCCTCAAAACGGTCGTTTTCGGCCAGGATTCAGCCATCGAGGCGCTGGTCACGGCCATCAAGCGGTCCCGGGCCGGCCTGGGAGTGCCCGAGCATCCCATCGGGTCGTTTCTGTTTACGGGCCCCACCGGCGTTGGAAAGACCGAGGTCTCCCGCCAACTGGCTCACCAGCTTGGCGTTCACTTCATGCGGTTCGACATGAGCGAGTACATGGAAAAGCATGCTGTGGCCAGGCTCATCGGCGCTCCTCCGGGATACATCGGATTCGACCAGGGCGGGATGCTCACAGACGGAATTCGGAAAAACCCATACAGCGTCCTTCTCCTCGATGAAATCGAAAAGGCGCATCCGGATATTTTCAACATTCTGCTTCAGGTGATGGACCATGCCACGCTGACGGACAACACGGGCCGAAGAGCGGATTTCCGAAATGTCATTCTGATCATGACCTCCAACGCGGGCGCAAGAGAGATGAGCACCCACACCATCGGATTCAGCGGAAAGCAGTACGATCCGGAAGGCAAGGGAAAAGAGGCGGTCGAGAAATTTTTCAGTCCTGAATTCCGCAACCGGCTCGATTCAGTGATCGCCTTTTCCAGCCTGACGGTGGAGATCATGGAAAAGGTCGTAGACAAGTTCATCGGCGAACTCAATGAACAGCTTTCGTCCCGGAAGGTGAAAGTGTCGCTTTCACCGGAGGCGCGTACCTATATGGCCAAGAAGGGCTATGATCCGCGCTACGGTGCAAGACCCCTGGCGCGGGTGATCCAGACCGAGATCAAAGACCGTCTTGCAGACGAGCTTCTTTTCGGCAAACTTGAAAAGGGCGGAGAAATCCGCATGGACATCGAGGACGAGCGCCTGGTTTTCAGATTCGAATAACCCTGACCGCCGGCAAACCGCCATGCCGTCTGTGCGCTCCGCTGCACTTGCAGGGCCGCTGCCGCCAATCGGAGGCAAGCGGCCCTGTCGGTTAGCGGATTGACCCGCCGCTGGCCGGTGGGATTCAAAATTCCAGATTCCAGGTTCAAGGTTCACCAGAAGGAGTTTTATACGAATTTTCTGGTCTGAACCGGTCAGTCAGATTTCGATATTCAAATTTTGGTGGCTAATGCCTGTCTTTCTCCTTTCCGAAAACGAGACCGCCTTTCCTCCCCCCCACCTTGCTCGAAGCGACGGATTGCTTGCCCTCGGCGGCGACCTGAGCCCCTCCCGCCTGCTTGAAGCCTATCGCCGCGGCATTTTCCCCTGGTATCTGCCCGGGGAGCCGATCTTGTGGTGGTCGCCGGATCCCCGACTGGTTCTGTTTCCCGATGAAATTCATGTGGCCCGCCGTCTGAAGCGCATCATTCGACAGGGGCGGTTCGTTGTCACCGTCGACCGGTCGTTTGCCGAAGTGGTTGGCGCCTGTGCCACGACCCTTCGGGGCACGGAAACCGGGACCTGGATCATTCCGGACATGATCGAGGCCTACGTCGGGCTTCACCACAGGGGCTATGCTCACAGTGTGGAGGTTTGGCAGGGCGGGGAACTGGCCGGCGGTCTTTACGGGGTGTCCCTGGGAAGGGCGTTTTTTGGCGAGTCGATGTTCAGCCGGGCGGACAACGCCTCCAAGGTAGGGCTGGTCTGCCTTGTCGAAGCCCTTGTCCGGCAGGGGTTTTCCATCATCGACTGCCAGGTGACCACGGCGCATCTTCTCCAGTTCGGGGCTCGGGAGATCTGTAGGAGCCGCTTTCTTGCCGAATTGGAAGAGGCCTGCCAAGCCCGGACCCTTTGCGGAAAGTGGCTGTTGCAAGACAATCGGATCTCTTGTCAGCCTAACTCTGACAATCCCTATATATCAAAGCCTGGGCTTTCGGGCCCGGATCTTGAGGAGAGACTGAACCATGACCGATGAATGCCTTTTTTGCCGCATCGCAGAAGGCCGCACCGACACGAAATTTTTATTTGAAGACGACACCCTGGTCGTGTTCGAGGATATTCATCCCCATGCGCCGGTTCACCTGCTGGTGGTTCCGAAAAAGCACATTCGCAGCGTCAACGACCTGGGGCAGGAGGACAATTCCATCGTGGCGCATATCATCTCGGTTGCCAGAGACATGGCGCGGCAGCAGGGGATCGACCGCTCCGGCTACAAACTGCTGTTCAACGTGGAATCCGGCGGCGGGCAGGTGATCTTTCATCTTCACCTGCACCTTCTGGGGGGATGGAAGCGGTGAGAATGCCTAAAATGCCTAAAATGAAGGGGTAAGACCGTTTTGAATATATAGCCCCACCGCTGAACGTCAGGCGATCAGTTTGATAAAGGATGAAAATATCTTTATGTAATATTTTGATATGTTAACATTTTTCTTGTTCCTTTTCTTTGCTCGCCCAAAGAAAAGGAACCATCCGCCTTCGCAAAAAAGCTACGGCGGGACAAGAAAGAAAGGGCGCCCTGCGCCCCGCTTCTTCCTGCGCGTCGCTGATCCGGCCGGGGCCCTTTCGAACTCGGCATTTTCTCTGCTGCCGCAGAGAAAATTAGGCGCCCTGCGGGCGCAAAGGGCAGG
>CBFCZJ010000186.1:0-7571 GCA_965602445.1 uncultured Desulfobacterales bacterium
ATTGGTTGATTGGTCAAATGGTTGGCTGCTGGAAATCATAGGGTTGATAAAATCGGAAAAAGTAGCAGAGACCTTCGGCCCCATTAGATTCGATCTTTATAAGCAATAGAAAAAACTGGGTTTCTGCTGGAGTTTATACCGCACTTGATGCGGGACGGGAATGGCGGAAAAAAGGGGAATTCGCAATTTTTACGAAACCATTTGACCATTTAACGATTCAACCAATCAACTTCTTTTCATACGCAAGCTGTGTCGAAGCGACGGCTTTGACTTCGGGATCAGCTGCGATCGAAATGCATGCATGGAGGGTAGCTCTGAATGAAGCTTGCGTATTTTGACTGCTTCTCAGGCATCAGCGGGGATATGGTTTTAGGCGCTTTGGTCGATCTCGGCGTGCCGGTGGACTGGATTTCCGCACAGCTTTATAAACTGCCGCTTGCAGGCTTCTCCCTGCGGGCCGAGAAGACGCTTCGCAGCCACATTGCCGGCACCCGGGTGCATGTTGACATCGATGATGCGGGCCATTTTAGAACCTGGGCCGACATCCGGCCGCTGATCGGCGCGGCGGACCTGCCCGAGCCCGTCCGCCGCCGCAGCCTGGCGGTATTTTCCCGCCTGGCCGAGGCCGAGGCCCGCATCCACGGATGTGCGGTAGACGAGGTCCATTTCCACGAAGTCGGCGGCACCGACGGCATCGTGGATATCGTCGGTACGGTATGCGGCCTCGACTATCTGCACATCGAACGGATCGTGTCCTCCCCGCTGCCCCTGGGTAAGGGATTCGTGCGCTGCCGGCACGGTGAGATTCCGGTGCCGGCGCCGGCCACGGTCAGGCTCCTGGAAGGGGTCCCGGTGTACGGATCCGGTATCGAAACAGAATTGGTGACCCCGACCGGCGCCGCCCTGATCGTTTCCCTGGCCGACGAGTTCGGTGATCTGCCACACATGTGCATAGAAAAAAGCGGCTACGGCGCCGGAAGTGCAGACCTGGCGGACCGACCCAATCTCCTGCGGATTTTGATCGGTGCAAGCCCCGCCCCGGAGGTTTGCGCCACCGACGAGACCGTGATGGTTCTGGAAACCGCCATTGACGACATGAACCCTGAATTGTTCGGTTTTCTGATGGAGCGACTTTTTGCCGAAGGCGCCCTGGATGTCTACTGGCTGCCGGCAACCATGAAGAAAAACCGCCCCGGCACGCGGCTGGAGGTGGTCTGTACACCGGAGCAAAAAGAACGGCTGCTTGTCACCCTTCTTTCCGAGTCGACCTCCACCGGCGTGCGATATCGGACCTCTTTGAGAAGAGTCCTGCAGCGGGAGCCGGTGGTCGTGGACACCGAATACGGTCCCGTGCAGGCAAAACAGATTCGATTGCCCGACGGCACCTTCCGGGTCACCCCCGAATTTGAATCCTGCCGGAAGATCGCACTTGACCGGAACATCCCCGTTTTGGCGATTTATGAGGCGGCAGCCCGCGGGAGCCGGGAGGATAGAGCGGCCGAAGCTGGGGATTTGCGCCCGGAATCTGTTTGACAAAAGAGGGTTCAGCCTATAGACACGGGCCATGAAAATGCCCCGCCAAGGAATCCTGTTTCTGGCCACGGGCGGATATATCGGCTTGATTCCGGCAGCCCCCGGTACCTTCGGCAGCCTTGTGGGGATTCCATTGGCCTGGCTGTTTTCCATGCTCCCTGCTGCCGGCGAAATCGCGGCAATGATCCTATTTGCCGCTGCGGCGATGTGGGTGGCACAAAAGGCCGAACCGCTCCTGGGCCGACCCGACCCGGGGGCCATCGTGATCGACGAGATCGCCGGCATCCTGGTAACCTTTTTGCTGATCCCCTTGACGGTGGGGACGGCCGCTGTCGGATTCATTCTGTTCCGGCTCTTCGATATTGCCAAGCCGTTTCCGATTCGGCTTCTGGAACGGAAGCTTGCCGGCGGTATTGCCGTTGTGGCAGACGACCTGGCCGCCGGAGTTGCCGCCAATATTTTGCTGCGGATTTTGCTGTGGCTCTTCTAGGGTGCTTGTTGTATTGTTTCGCGCAGCGCGAACAGAATATACAATCGCGGCAGCGATTCTACAGGAAAGGCCTATCGGAGATTGGAATCGAAATCGGAACACGAAACGGATTCGGAACAGCCGCCAAAGAAAAAAAGCGCGCTTCGGGAAAATATCGAAGCGATCATCGTGGCCATCATCCTGGCCCTGTTCATTCGCACCTTTGTCGTACAGGCATTCAAGATACCCTCCGGCTCCATGAAAAACACGCTGCTGATCGGGGATCACATCCTTGTCAACAAGTTCATCTACGGCGTCAAAATGCCGTTCGCCGATACGACCATCATTCCTGTCAAAGAGCCCAAGCGGGGCGATATCGTGGTCTTCCGGTTCCCCGAGGAGCCGGACAAGGACTTTATCAAGCGCGTGGTCGGCGTTCCGGGCGATATTGTGGAAATTCAGCGAAAACAGGTTTTTGTCAACGGAAAACCGTTGAACGACGACTACGGCATCCACACCGATCCCCACGTCATTCCCGGGGCGTTGCAGCCTCGGGACAACTTCGGGCCGGTGCGTGTGCCGGAGGAAAAGCTGTTCGTCATGGGCGACAACCGCGACCACTCCTATGACAGCCGTTTCTGGGGATTCGTGGGCATGGACGCCGTCAAGGGAAAGGCGTTCATGATCTATTGGTCCTGGGACCGGGAAGATTTCGGCGTTCGTTGGGGCAGGATCGGGGATATGATACACTAGGTTCCTGGAATCTGAACATGCAGTTGAGCCGGAAAGACATTCTGGACATGGATTCGCTCTCTACCGAGGAGATCGAACTGATCCTGGACACTGCCGCCGGAATGAAGGAGATTTCGCTGCGGCCCATCAAAAAGGTGCCGACCCTTCGTGGAAAGACCGTCATCCTGTTTTTTTACGAGCCGAGCACCCGGACCCGCACCTCCTTCGACATTGCAGCAAAGCGGCTCAGCGCAGACTCCCTTTCCATTTCCGCCAAAACCAGCAGCCTGGTCAAGGGCGAAACCCTCATCGACACAGCCCGCAACCTGGAGGCCATGAACCCGGACATCGTCGTCATCCGGCATTCCTCGGCCGGGGTGCCCCACCTGCTGGGCCGCACCATGGCCGCGTCGGTGATCAACGCCGGCGACGGAATGCACGCCCACCCGACCCAGGCCCTGCTCGATCTGATGACTGTAAAAGAGAAAAAGGGCCGCATCCAGGGGCTGCGGCTGGCCATCATCGGAGACATCGCCCACAGCCGGGTGGCCCGATCGGACATCGTCGGCTTCACGAAAATGGGTGCCGAGGTGACGGTCTGCGCTCCGCCGACCATGATCCCCGCGGGAATCGACGCCCTCGGCGCTTCGGTTACCCACCGGATCGAGGCGGCCATCGACGGCGCCGACGTCATCATGATGCTCCGGATCCAGCTCGAGCGCCAGAAAGACTACCTGTTTTCCACGGTGCGCGAATATGCGAAATATTTCGGCCTGAACGTCAGGCGCCTGCAAAAGGCCCGGGACGATGTGCTGATCATGCACCCGGGCCCCATGAACCGCGGCGTCGAGATCGCCTCGGAGGTGGCAGACGGGCCATACTCGATCATCCTGGACCAGGTGACCAACGGCGTCGCCGTTCGAATGGCGCTGCTCTACCTGGTGGCCGGGGGGGTGCGACATGCGGATTCTGATTAAAGGGGGAAAAATTGTCGATCCCGCCGTTTCCAAAGCCGAGGCGGACCTGATTGTGGTCGACGGCGTCATCCGCGAAATCCGCCCGGTGGGGGCAGGGGGGGGGCAAGCTGCCTGGGACCGGGTGATCGATGCTGCCGGAAAGCTGGTCATGCCGGGACTGATCGACATGCATGTTCACCTGAGAGAACCCGGCTTCGAGTACAAGGAGACCATTGAAAGCGGGTGTGCGGCGGCGGCGGCCGGCGGGTTCACGGCGGTCTGTTGCATGCCCAACACCGATCCGGTCAACGACAGTCCCGAGTTGACCGAATTTATCATGAAAAAAGCCCACGCGGCCGGCACGGTTAGGGTCCATCCGGTGGCCGCCATCAGCCGGTTATCGGAAGGAAAGCGCCTTTGCGAGTATGGAGAACTCAAAGCGGCCGGCGCGGTGGCGGTATCCGACGACGGCCGTCCGGTGGAAAGCGGCCGCCTGATGCGCCGGGCCATGGAATACGCCAGCGGATTCGGACTGCCGGTCATCTCCCACTGCGAGGAGCTTTCCCTGGCCGGCGACGGTGTAATGAACGAAGGCGCCTATGCCACGAAAATGGGGCTGCCCGGAATCCCCAACACGGCTGAAAGCGTGATGGTGCTGCGGGATATCGCCCTTAGCGAACTTACCGGCTGCCCGCTGCACATCGCCCACGTCAGCACCAAAGAGTCGGTGGCGGCGATCCGCGAAGCAAAAAAAAGGGGGGTGCCGGTCACCGCGGAAACCGCGCCGCACTACTTTACCCTGACCGAAGAGGCCGTCGGTCAATACGACACGCATGCCAAAATGAACCCTCCGCTTCGCTCGGCCGAGGACCTGGAAGCGATTGTCGAAGGGCTCGTCGACGGCACCATCGATGTCATCGCCACCGACCACGCCCCCCATGCGCCGGTGGAAAAAGAGGTGGAATTCGACCAGGCGCCAAACGGCATCATCGGCCTGGAAACCTCGGTGGGCCTGACCCTGAGACTGGTACAAAAAGGAGTGCTGACCTTCGGCCAGATGGTGGAGAAGATGTCGGTGAACCCGGCGCGAATTTTGGGACTCACCCGGGGCATATCGGAGGGATTGTCCGCCGATTTGACGTTGATCGACCCTGTGCAGGAGTGGACAGTGGATGCGGGCTCATTTCGCTCCCTGAGCCGGAACACCCCCTTTATCGGATGGACCCTGCCGGGGAGAGCCGTCTTGACCATGGTGGGCGGTCGGATCGTCCACGGATAAAATCGCTGCGCGCTTTTATTGGGATTTCCGCGTGCCGCGGAAATCGAAAAAAATCAAATAAAACAGAATTATAACCGAAACAAAGGGGTTGAATTTAGCCGGGGGAGCTTTTTCTGTCATGCCCGCGGAGGCGGGCATCCAGGCATGCTTTCCAATCAACCAACTGGCTGCCCGCCTCCGCGGGCATGACGGCAAGTTGCCTTATAAACTCCCTGCTGCCTGAAATATAATCCCCCTGAAGCCACGAAGGGCAGGGTGACTTTCTACTGCCGGTCGGCAATTCGATATCTGAATCCCCAATCAGGGCCGGCCTGACTGGGATTCAGGTCCACCCGGATGCCTCGACAAGGGCCGAAAATCCTGATATCAAACACCAAACACGAAACACCCAACACGAAACACCAAAGACCAAACACCAATGCCCAACGACAACACAGCCCACATTGTGGTGGTGGACGACGAACTGAGCATGCGTGAGCTGCTGGAGCTCATGCTCACGCGGGAGGGATATGCGGTGACCTGCGCGGCCAACGGCGCAGAGGCCGTCGGACTCCTCGACAAGGTCCAGGCAGATCTTCTTTTATGCGACATTCGGCTGGGCGACATGACCGGCCTCGACGTCCTTCGTCAATGGAAGAAGAAACAGCCCTACACCGTGGTCATCATGATTTCGGCATATGCCTCCACTGAAACCGCCGTTGAGGCCATGAACGAAGGCGCCTTCGACTACGTTCCAAAGCCCTTCGACATCGAAGAGGTCAAGGAGACCATCGCCAACGCCCTGAACCGGAAAACCATCGCGGCGGAAAAGCAGGCGCTGGATGACGAGCTTCAAAAAACCCTTCATTTCGGCAAGATTGTGGGCAACACGCCCCGGATGCTCCAGATCTACAAGATGATCCGCCAGGTGGCCAAGACCGACACCAACGTGCTGATCACCGGGGAAAGCGGCACTGGAAAAGAGTTGGTGGCCCGGGCCATTCACATGGAAAGCAACCGGCGGGATCGCTCTTTTGTCGCCATCAACTGCGGGGGGATTCCGGAAACCCTCATGGAAAGCGAGCTTTTCGGCCACAAGAAAGGCTCTTTTACCGGGGCCACCCAGGACAAGAAAGGCCTGTTTGAAGACGGCCATCGAGGCACCGTCTTTTTAGATGAAATCGGCGAGCTGAGCCTTCCGATCCAGGTCAAGCTTTTGCGGGCCGTCCAGGACAAGGTGATCAAGCCGGTGGGCGGAAACGACGAGATTCCGGTCGACATCCGGATCGTTTCGGCCACCAACAAGAACCTGGAAAAAGAGGTGATCTCCGGCCAGTTCAGAGAAGACCTTTTTTATCGGCTCAACGTGATCGAGATCAAGGTCCCGCCGCTCCGGGAGCGAAAGGCCGATATTCGCGCTCTTGCCCAGCACTTCCTGGAAAAATACACGAAGAAGATGGACAAGGAAGTGAGCAAGATTTCCGCCTACGCCATCGACATGCTCAACAAGTACGATTTTCCGGGCAACGTGCGCGAGCTGGAAAACCTCATGGAGCGAAGCGTGGCCCTGGCCAGCACCAATATCCTGCTGCCCGACAGCCTGGCCCTTTCGATCCACAAAAACCGCTGGATCGAAGGGATCAAAGGGAGGCGGTTCGACCTGGATGAAGTCGCAAACGGGGTGGCGTTGGACAATATTCTAGAGGAGATCGAACGGGAATATCTGAAAAGGGCTCTGCAGGTGAGCCGGGGAAACAAGCAGGCGGCAGCCGAGCTGCTGGGAATTACCTACCGGTCGTTTCGCCATCGGGTGGTCAAGCTGGCGGTAGACAAAGCGGAGTGACAATTATTGGCAAGTCAGTGACAAAACGTGGCAGATACCCCGAAATCCGATACTTCACCATGGCCTATCGAAATCGATGTTAAAAACAAACTTCAATAATTCTAATCCGTTGTCACTTTTTTACCAAAATCCTGGAACATGGCATGCTCCTTGCTCTTCCTGTAAGCCAACCAAGTTTCAACCCGGATGCCCGCAGGGGGTAAAACAGAAAAAAGGGTTTGGAAACAACTTACAAGCAAGGCAAATTGAAAGGAGGAACAAATGATTAAACTGAGGAAACAGATGAATCAAGAAGGTTTCACCCTGATCGAACTGATGATCGTCATCGCGATCATCGGCATCCTGGCCGCCATCGCCATCCCGAACTTCCTGGCCTATCGGACCAGGGGACAGGACCAGGCGGCTGTGAGCACGGCCAAAAACTTTTACAACATCACCATGGCCTATTTTGCGGACACTTCTAGCGTCGGCACTACTTACAGCGTGGCCAATGCTGAGGGTGATGCGGTCTTTCAGACCGGCGCTCAGGTGGATGGTGGCGGGACCCTTACCGACAGCAACGGCGTGATCCAAGGCACTGTCACCTTCAAACACATTGGCAACGCAAACATTCACACCCTCTTTGGATCGAGCGGCAACGTCACATCTCCGTAGCCATAGTGATCTGACAGGGAACAACAACCGTACGATCGAACAAAAAAGGGGGCGCTGCCCCCTTTTTTGTCTTGTTTTTTCTATGCATTGATGCCGTGAACGGGTTGGCACGGTTTTTCAAGGCCG
>CBFCZJ010000187.1:0-7549 GCA_965602445.1 uncultured Desulfobacterales bacterium
CGCCCGCTGATTCCGTCCGCATCCGGTTTTTCAGATCCTGACCAATTCGTAGTCCCGGCGGCCCAGGCCGAGCTGCTCGCCGTAGGCAAGCTGAATTTCCCAGTCCACCTTCGGGTAGATCGTTCGAAACTTGTCCAGAAAATTTTCCTTCACCGTGGCGTGCAGATCGATGAAATAGACTTGGCTTCCCATGATTCCTCCGTTGATTTTCCGCTGAAACGAGCCTGGTGCGCTTTATGCTTTTCACGTAGCAAATTTGGCGGCAAACCGGCAACCGGCGATTCTTTACGGGGATTGAACCGGCAGCGCAAATCAGATACAGAGCCGGGAGCTGAACAACGGAACACATCGGGACGAAAATGAACATCGAACAGAAGGTGGCGGCGCTTCAGGCACTTTACCGGATCGAAGAGGCTTTCGGCAAAAGCCTCGACACGGTCTGCCGCGAGGGCTGCGCCTGGTGCTGCACGGCCAGGGTTGCCATGACCACCCTGGAAGGCTACCACATCACAGCCTATATCAAACGCAGGGGGGAAGACGCGAGGTTCGCGCAGATTCGAAAACGGATGACGGCACAGCGGTTCCGCCCCAAAACCACCACCAACGGTCTGGTCGATATCTGTCTGGCAGGCGGGGATCCGCCGGCCGAATCCCTTGAAGGCGATGCCGGTACCTGCCCCCTTCTGGAAGAATCACGATGCCCCGTGTATCCGGTCCGCCCGCTGGCCTGCCGGACCATGCGCTCCCGAACCGATTGCGCAGCGACCGGCTTCGCGGACATGGAGGACTTTTCGGTCACGGTCAGCACCGTGCTGATGCAGTATGTGGAGCATATCGACGCGGATGGCTGCTCGGGAAACTTCGCCGACATCATGGGGCTGTTTGCATCCGAAGCCAATCGGGCCTTTTACGCCGAAGGAGGCTTGCCGTGCACCGAAAACGGTTTGGTGATTAACCGGCCGATTCCCGCCCTCATGATTCCGCCGGAACATCGGCGGCGGATCCAACCGCTGCTGGAACAAATCGCCCGGATCCGGGTATAAGGGCTTCACGAGTCGGGGGAAGTGAAGACGACCTCGGACGGGTCGAAATGTTCCGGGTCGAAGTCGCCGATCATTTCCATGACTTCCTCGTAGCGATCGTTTTCCGGATCCTGAAGGATCCCCAGAAGGTCCTCGTAGCCGGCAACGCCCCCCACGTCCTCCGGCGGGCAGGCCCGCTCGCCTTCCAGACAGACAGGATAGGTTTTTTCCGGTTCGACCGGGAGGGTCTCTTCGAGGCGGATCCGATGGGTCCAGTTGTCGCCGTAGTCATACACATATCGGCACTGGGGCGTCTCGGGGCGGATGAAGTCGGCGATCCCGTACTGCCAACCCGGCCGCACGTTGTCCTCCCAGCCATCGTCCTCCAGGGGGCGCCCGATGAACATGTTTTGACCGGTATTTGGATCCCGGACTTCGAACCGGTGCAGGTGGGCATCCTCCCAGCCCATGGCGGCCTGGATGGCGGCATGAAGATCCCGGAAAGTGGCGCCGACCGGAATCAGTATCCGGCGCCATACGGGCGGATCGATGTCCTCCAGCTCGATCCGCAGCCGGTAAACCCCTTCGGAGGAAGCGCCGCCGTCGAGATCTTCGTCGTAGACCTCCCGGTCCAGCATGTTCCATATTTTTTCAGGCTTCCGGCCCTTGGCTTTTTTCAGCAGCCGGCGATATCCCTCCTGGTCGAATTCCCCGCCGGATTTCAGCACATCGAACATAAAGGGAATGAAGACGGCGGCCAGCAGGTGGACGGCGTCATGGCGGGAAACTTTTCCCCCCCGGAGGGCGTTGTACAGCTGCACCGCCTCGATGGGATCGCTGTCATCGAGCTGTTGTTCCACCATGCGGTGAAAGCAGACATGAAGATAGGCGTCGGTATCGGCATCCGGGTCCAGATGCCGGTCATCGGCCTTGTCGAAGGCTTCGAAATATTCTTCTTTGTGTTCTTCCATGAGGTCTGCGTAGCGCCGATCCTCGCCTTTAAGATCGTTTGCCTTGCCGGCCTTGACCTGCTGCCAGATCTTTTTCAGCCGTCCCCGGCCGATGGTCTTGAAAAACTCCCGCAGTTCCTCTTCCATATTTTTTCTCCATTGCTCCCCGTTCGCCCGTGCTCTCAGGCGTTACAAACACCCGTTTTTTGGCCCGCCGCCCGATCGATCCACAGGTCCGTTTTCAACCATCGCCGAAAACGGCCGCCCAGCCCTAACCCGTCTATTTCTCGCCCCTGCGGTATCCATTGGTGATTTTGTCTTCGAAGAAAAGATTTCATGCATGCGGTTACCCGGAATCCGCCAGCCCGGGACCGCCGGAGACCGATGGGTGTCAGCTCTCCAGCCGGCCAAAACTCGCCATCAAGGCCGCGTAAAGACGGCCGCTGATCAGGATACAGAAAAATGTCAGCGGCAAATGCGGATCGCCACAGAAATGCAAGTGTTTGCGCTGCGGCCGTCTTAACGCGGCCTAACTGGCTCAAACAGTTGCCCAGCTTCCGAGCTGACACCCATCGGCCTCCGGCTCAAGCTTACTGGAGTTTTATGGAAAACCGCTTTCATGAAAATTTCGGGCTAAAGCCCCAGCAGCTGACGGGCATTTTCTCCGAGGATCTTTTTGCGATCCGGATCCGAAACGTTGGCTTCTTTCATTTCCTTGAAATAGCGGGACGGCCGCAGCAATGGGAAATCCGTGCCGAACAGGATCTTTTCGGCGCCGAAGATCTCTGCGGCAACCGTGTAGATCTCGGGCCGATACAAAAATGGTGATGCGGCGGTATCGACCCAAACCCTGGAAAGCGCCTGGGCAACCTCTTTTTTTAAGAGCATGTAAAAAAACAGACCGGCGCCCCAATGCGCCAGAATGATCCGGTTTTCGGAAAACCGCCTCACCATCCCGTAGATTTCGGCCAGGGTGTTCGGGGTCTTTCCCGGGTAGAGATGGCCCACCGGCTCGTTGGTATGGATCATCACCGGCACGCCGCGCTCCCGGCAAAGGTCCATGATCGAAGAAAGCCGGTCAAGAGCCTCCGCTCCGATTCCCGATTCGTAAAACGCAAGTTCGCCCACGCCGGACAGCCCGGCATCCAGGCACCTGGCGGCCTCTTCTTCGGCCCCCGGCACCGTCGGGTCGAGGCAGCAAAACCCGATAAGCCTCGACGGATAGCGGGCCACGGCGTCTGCCACCGCATCGTTGTTCTTTCGGGCCGTGTCCAGGTTCCGCCACGGAAAGCCGAACACCACCGACATGTCGACGCCGTCTTCGTCCATGGCCGCAATCGTCTCCTCGGCGCTGACGATTTTCGACTTGGGCGATTCGTACAGGAGCCGAAACGCAGATTCTGAAGCAAAATAGTTGCCGCGATTTTCCCGGACGTCTTTTGAAAAAAGATGGGTGTGAATGTCGACAATCATGAGGGCTGCTCCTTTTTTTCTACTCGGTGCTGAAGCGTCGGCCGTTGACGGGCCGGGAACAAATTCATTATATCATAGTGTGCCTGGATCAAAGCAAACAAGGAGAAAGTCCCATGCTCTTCGACAAGCCCGGAAACGTCAACACCGCCAAGCCGTTAAATTCACCATGTTTTTTTTGATCGGCGGGATTACGCCCAAAACCAGGCGAATCGACGAACAACCGATGCGTTGCCCGAACTGCGGGCTGAACGAGGCCTACCGGACCCGGGTGGACCACTGGCTTCACCTGTTTTTCATACCGGTTTTTCCGGTCAAGCGGGGCGAGCCGTATTTGTTTTGCGAGCACTGCCGTCAGCCGGTGGATCCGGTGGTGGAGACGGCGCCGACGCCATCGACTGCCCGACGGGGGCGATGTCCGGCCTGCGGAAAGCCCGTAGAAGATAGGTTCCGCTACTGCCCCCATTGCGGCCAGCGGCTTTCGTAAATTGGTTGATTGGATAAATGGTTGAATGGTTAAATCGGAAAAAAGGCTTCGAATGGATGCGAGATCTCGGCAAGTGTCGCTGCTGGCCGCGAGACGACCAGGCCAATCAACCATTTAACCACTGAACCAATCAACCCTTACCAATGATGACCCAAAAGAGCCGAAAACAGCACATCCTGGAGCGCCACGTGGTCCTGGTCGGCCCAGAGGTCCATTGGAACACCGGCAACATCGGCCGCACGTGCCTCGGCGCAGGCGCCCGGCTTCATCTGATCCGGCCCCTGGGATTTTCCCTGGACGCCCGACAGGTGAAACGGGCCGGACTCGACTACTGGCCCGACGTCCCGCTTCAGGTATGGGACAACTTTGCCGACTTTTCATCGGCGATGGCGCCCACGGCCGGACAGGTGGCCCTGTTTTCAAAAACCGCCCCGGCCGCATACTGGCGCATGCCGCGGCCCGAACGCCTGTTTCTGGTGTTCGGCTCCGAAACCCGGGGACTTCCCGATTCGATTCTGTCCGCGTACCCGGATCGCAGCTATCACATCCCGATCACTGACCGGATCCGCTCCTTGAACCTGTCCACCGCCGTGGGCATCGCCCTGTACGAAAGCCTTCGCGGTGCGCGTTGCTTCCACGCCTGGCCAGCCCTTTAGTCCGGATATTTCATGAATGCGATGATCCGGAATCCTCAAGCGCCAGTTTGAGGGAGCCGGCGACCGTGGGGGTTGGGTTTTTGGATTCGACATATCGAAATATTCACCCAAAAAATCGGTCTTGTCGATTGACAATGCAGGCTGCGGCGTTACTATTTATGCAAAAAGCATTCCGTTGAAAAAAAGTAATGCGATAATTTTATCATAACAGGAGGACCGATGCGATTCGACCGGTTTACCATCAAATCCCAGGAGCTGATCCAGAGCGCCCAGGAGCTGGCTTCCGCACACAACAACAACCAGATCGAGCCGGAGCACCTGCTGGCGGCCACCCTGACCGACAAGGAAGGGATCGCCGTTTCTATGCTTCGCAAGCTGGGCGCTTCGCCCGGGGCGGTTGCCCAGGAGTCGGCCCTGGCCATCGACAAGCTGCCCAAGATCAGCCAGCCGCAAGACGTCTATATCTCCCCGCGAACCAAAAAAATGCTCGATGCGGCCGTCTCCGAGGCCGCCAAGATGAAGGACCAGTATGTCAGCGTCGAGCACATCCTGCTGGCGATCACCGATGAAAAAGGCGGCGAGGCCGCCAATATACTTCAGCGCCACGGACTGGGCCGGGAGGCAATCCTGAAGGTCCTCATGGAGATCCGCGGCTCCCAGCGAATCACCGATCCGAACCCGGAGGAAAAGTACCAGGCCCTGGAAAAATTCAGCCGGGACCTGACCCAGCTCGCCCGGACCGGCAAGCTCGATCCGGTCATCGGCAGGGACGAGGAAATCCGCCGGATCGTGCAGGTCCTCTCCCGACGCACCAAGAACAACCCGGTTCTCATCGGAGAGCCTGGCGTGGGAAAGACCGCCATCGTCGAAGGTCTGGCCCAGCGGATCGTGGCCGGCGACGTCTCTGAAAGCCTGAAAAACCGGCGGCTGGTGGCGCTGGACATGGGCGCGCTGATCGCCGGGGCCAAGTACCGCGGTGAGTTCGAAGACCGGCTCAAGGCCGTGATCAAGGAGGTGGAGGCGGCCGAAGGCGAGGTGATCCTGTTCATCGACGAGCTGCACACCCTGGTGGGCGCCGGCGCCGCCGAAGGCGCCGTGGACGCCTCCAACATGCTCAAACCGGCCCTGGCCCGGGGAACGCTGCGGTGTGTGGGGGCCACCACCTTGAACGAATACCGGAAGTACATCGAAAAAGACGCCGCCCTGGAACGGCGATTTCAGCCGGTCTTTACCAAGGAGCCTTCCGTGGAGGACACCATCTCCATTCTGCGGGGACTCAAGGAAAAATACGAGGTGCACCACGGCGTTCGGATCACCGATTCGGCCATCGTAGCGGCGGCGACCCTGTCCGAGCGCTACATCACCGACCGGTTTTTGCCGGACAAGGCCATCGACCTGATCGACGAATGCGCCTCCAAGCTGCGGATCGAGATCGACAGCCTGCCCCTGGAGATCGACGAGATTCAGCGAAAAATCACCCAGATCGAGGTCGAACGCCAGGCTTTGAAAAAGGAAACAGATCCGGCCTCCAAAGAAAGGCTCGAAAAACTCGACAGAAACCTTGGCGAGTTGACCGAAGAGCTTCACGAGATGAAGGCCCACTGGCAGAACGAAAAGGAGCTGATTCAGGAAATCCGCGCCATCAAGGAGCAGCAGGAGCAGCTCGGGATCGACGCCCAGAAAGCCGAGCGGGAAGGAGATCTTTCCAAAGTCGCCGAGATCCGATACGGCCGGTCGGTGGAACTGCAAAAGCGCCTGGAGGAGGCCAACCAGCGCCTGGCCGACCTCCAAGAAGACCGAAAGATGCTCAAAGAGGAGGTCGACGACAGCGATGTGGCCGAGGTCATCTCCCGCTGGACCGGCATCCCGGTCAGCCGGATGATCGAAAGCGAACGGGAAAAGCTGGTCCGGATGGAGTCGACTCTCTCCCAGCGGGTCATCGGTCAGCAAGAGGCCATATCGGCGGTTTCCAACGCCGTGCGGCGGGCCCGAAGCGGTCTTCAGGATCCGAACCGGCCCATCGGTTCGTTCATCTTCATGGGCCCGACCGGCGTCGGAAAAACCGAACTTGCCAAGGCCCTGGCCCGGTTCATTTTCGACACGGAACAGGCCATGGTCCGGATCGACATGTCCGAGTTCATGGAAAAGCACTCGGTGGCCCGGCTTATCGGCGCCCCCCCGGGCTATGTGGGATACGAGGAGGGCGGCTACCTGACCGAGGCGGTGAGGCGCCGGCCCTATTCGGTGGTCCTGTTCGACGAGATCGAAAAGGCCCACCCGGAGGTGTTCAACGTCCTCTTGCAGATTTTAGACGACGGCCGGATGACCGACGGCCACGGCCGCACGGTCGATTTCAAAAACACCATGGTGATCATGACTTCCAACGTGGGCAGCCAGTTCATCCAGGAGCTTTCCGCCACGGACCGGGCCGAGATGGAGCGCCGTGTGAACGAAACCCTGCGGGCCACCTTCAAGCCCGAATTTCTCAACCGCATCGACGAAACGATCATCTTCCGCAACCTGACAGAAGATCAGATCAAGGACATCGTCGATATCCAGGTCGGCTACCTGACCGACCGGCTGGCCGAAAAAAACATCGAGCTCGTCTTGTCGGATTCGGCCCGGGGTTTTCTGGCAAGGCAAGGCTACGATCCGGCATACGGGGCCCGGCCCCTGCGGCGGGCGATCCAGAAATACCTGGAAAACCCGCTGTCGCTGGAGATGCTCAAAGGGGCGATCAACGAGGGCGACAAGGTCAGCGCCGAGGCCGAAGGGGACACCCTGGTCTTCCGGGCGGTGTGAACCGATCCTCCACGGCATGGAGAAAGGGCGGCGCTGCCGCCCCACCTATCGGCGCATCGGAGACCACAGCGAAACGATCCAGATCGATTTTGACCCGGCGCTCATCTCCTACCGGCGGCTGCTGGAACTGTTTTGGAACAGCCACAACCCTGCGGCCCGCTC
>CBFCZJ010000188.1:0-7549 GCA_965602445.1 uncultured Desulfobacterales bacterium
TCCTCGACACCGAGCGAGGTGGGTTCTTCACCACCGCCGATGACGCCGAGCCGCTCATCGTCCGACCGAAGGATCTCTCCGACAACGCCGTCCCGAGCGGGAACTCGGCGGCCGCCGAGGGGCTGCGCACCGCCCATCCCCAGCTTCAGCGCTTCCTGGAAGACCCGGGCGTCGAGATCCTCTGCGTGAAGGTCGATTCTTTTCTGCTGCTGGACGGCGTCTCCGATGCCCACTTTGTGGAGGTGGATTCGTCGAATGGTTGAATGGTCAATTGGTTAAATTGCCGATTAGCTGATGCCGGATTCAGTAATTTACAGGGGCTCTGTTTTCGGGAATATAGCACGCAACCGGTTGTATCGTATGAATCGGGGGCAACAGTGCTCCACAGGACCCTTACGAATTGACGAATCAACGAATCAACTATTTAACGAATTCTCGCCGATGGTGACGATCCCCAGATACCCGTCCACCGTGACCCGGTCTCCGGTGGCAATCAGGGAGGTGGCGTCGGCCACACCGGTCACGCACGGAATGCCGTATTCTCTGGCGATGATGGCGCCGTGGATGAGCATGCCGCCGCGGCGCTCGACGATGCCGGCAGCCAGGGGCACCACGAAGGTCATGTTCGGGTCCACCGCATCGCAGACGAGAATCTCCCCCTGCCGGAACCGGTTCAGGTCGCCGTCTTTATGGATCACCCGGGCAAGACCCTGCCAGATGCCGGGGCCGCCTTTGACGGGAAAAGCGGCGTCGGTCACGGAAACCGTCGGCGGGGCGGTTGACCGGCAACCGCCCCGCTTGCCGAAAGCCTACCCCTGCCGCTCCAGAGGCACGTAAAATTTTCCACCCTCCCGCTGCACCAGCAGCAGCATGTGGTCATTGTCCCCTGACTCGTCGATGGTTTCCTTGATGTCGGCAACCGAGGCCACCGCCTTTCGATTCACCTCGACGATCACGTCGCCCTGCCGGATGCCGGCCTCCTGCGCCGGGCTGTCCGGCCCGACGCCCACGACCAAGACCCCCTGATCGGTCTGGAGACCGAACTGCTGCGCCATCCGGGGGCTGAGTTCGTGAAGCTGCAGCCCCCACTTGCCTTCGGTCGGCTGGATGGTGTTTTCGAGCCCGGCCTGTTCAGACGGCAGTTTGCCCACCTTTACCGAAAGCGCCTGCTCTTTTCCATCGCGCAGAACCCTGACGGGCACTTCCTTGCCCACGGGGGTTTCTGACACCATGGCCGGCAGGGAACGGCTGTCAGCGACGGTCTTGCCGTCGAAGGACTTGACGATATCGCCCCGCTTGATGCCGGCGCCGTCGGCCGGACCGTCGGGGGCGACATCCGTGACCAGGGCGCCCTTGCGATCCTCCAGGTTCAGTGCGTCGGCCAGCTTGTCGGATATGGTCTGGATGCTGACCCCGAGATAGCCCCGGGTGACGCTGCCGTTTGCGACCAGTTGAGGAATCAGCGGTTTGGCCGTGTTGACCGGGATGGCGAAACCGATCCCCTGGCCCTGGGCGATGATCGCGGTGTTGATGCCCACCACCTCCCCTTTCGTATTGAAAAGGGGGCCGCCGGAATTTCCGGGATTGATGGAGGCATCGGTCTGGATGAAGTCATCATAAGGCCCGGCGCCGATGACCCGCCCCTTTGCACTGACGATGCCGGAGGTAACCGTGTGGCTCAGTCCGAACGGGTTGCCGATGGCAACGACCCAATCCCCAACCCTGAGCTGCTCGGAGTTGCCCAGGACAGCGGCTGGAAGCGGTTTGTCCGTCTCGATCTTCAGGACGGCAAGATCGGTCTTGGGGTCGCTCCCGAGAACCTGCGCGTCGTAGGTTTTTCCGTCGGCGAAGGTGACCGTGACCTGGCTGGCCCCCTCGATGACATGGTTGTTGGTCAGGACGGTGCCGTCGTCGCCGATGATCACACCGGACCCTGCCCCCATGGATTTACGGCTCTTCGGCCCCTGGGGCATCCCCTCGAAGAACCGCTCGAAGAAGTCGCCGAAGGGCCCATCCGGCATTTGGGGCCCGCTGAAGGCGGCGGTTTCCACCTTGACGACTTTGACGTTCACTACCGTCGGGCTCAGACGTTCGGCCAGTTCGGCAAACGAGCCTGGCACGGCCGACGCCGACAAAGAAGACGGCTGCGTTTTGCCCGGGAGCTCCCCGGCCAGGGAAGCATTTGTCCATTGAAGCCCTGAGGCCATCAAAAACCCCGCCACGAGAAAGGGGATTCCGATCGCGACCACGGTCTTCAGCCCATAGTGCTTGCTGCTTTTTTTCAATTTCGAAATCATGTCACGTCTCCTCTCCATTTCATTTCTGATGAAGGCAGCCGGTTTACCGGTCCCGGCGGGACCGATCGTCCGTTTTCGAACCGGACAATAAGCGCTTCAAATGAAATGAAGATGAACCCAACATTAAAATGCGTTAATGAAGGTTATGCCGGCGAGCGCTCTAAAGGCAGAACCACGGTGAATACGGCGCCGCGATCCGGGGCGCGTTGCACGTCGATTCGCCCTCCGTGGGCTTCGACGATGGATCGGGCGATGCTCAGCCCGAGGCCGACACCGGTGGCGTCTGCGGATCGGGTATCGGTGACCCGGTGAAACCGGTCGAATATCCGCTCCAGGTGAGCCGCGGACAGGCCGATCCCCGTATCCGTGATCGTCAGGTATGCACGCTCTTGGTCCGACCGGAGGGAGAATGTGACAGAGCCCCCTTCAGGCGTGTACTTGATGGCGTTGTCCAGGAGGTTGAGCAGGACTCTTCTCAGATGCATCCTGTCTGCGGGAACGAAAACCGAGGGCATCGGGTTCAGATCGACGGCGACGGCGTTTGCATCGGCGATCCCCCGCATCTGATCGCATACTTCGGCAGTCAGCTCCTTTATGTCCACCGGGTGCAGATCCAGACGCAGCACCCCGGCGTCTGCACGGGAGAGCAGAAGCAGACCCTCCACCAGCCGATTGATCCGCTCGATCTCTTCCAAGGCGCTTTCCAATACGCGCCGGTATTCCTGCGGGGTTCTGTCCGAGCGAAGGGCAACCTCCATTTCCCCCTTGATGATGGTCAGCGGAGTCTGAAGCTCGTGGGAGGCGTCGGCACTGAATTGCCGTGTCTGGTGAAGGGCGGCATCCAGCCGGTCCAGCATGTCGTTGAGGGTTTTCGCCAGCCGGTCCACCTCGTCGCCGTTTCCGGTTTCATGCAGACGAGCGTCGATATGCTCCCCACTGATCCGCCGGGCTGTCTGGGTCATGTGGTCCACCGGTTTGAGCGCCCGGCGGGCCAGCAGCCAGCCTCCAGAGCCCGCCAGCACCAGGCCGAGGGGAAGCACCGACGCCATCATCAGCAGAAAACGGCGGCGGGTTTTGATCGTGTTTTCCATCGACATCCCGACTCGAAGCAGGCGGGCGACCCGGCCGTTGTCGATTACGGGCATGGTCAGCACCCGCCTCGGATAGGCGCCCGCCGTATTCACCGTCTCGAAAGTGCGCAGTCCCCGGGTCGCATTTTCCAGGGCTTTGCGGCTGATGGGCAACTCCGTTGCCCCGGTTCCGGGACGTTGCGGATCGAACAAATCGATTTGACGGCCGTGGGGTGAAAAACCGAAGAAGCGGCGGAAGAGGTCGTCGATCTCGGACGGGAAAAAGGCCCTGTCTTCTGACCGGGCCTTCTGGGCCATGGCCTTGGCAACGCCCTGCAAGGCGGTATCCATGTCCCGGGAGAGGCTGTAGGCCAGAAGCCCATAGGCCGTTGCGCCCAGCAAAATGAACGTCAAGGTCAGAATGCCGGTGTACCAGGCAGTCAGCCTCGCTCCGATGGATTGAATGCCCATGGTTTATCCCGTTTTGAGCACGTACCCGACGCCGCGGACCGTCTGAATCAACTTTGACGGTCGATCGTGCTCGAGTTTTTTTCTCAGGTGATTGACGTACACATCGATGACATTGGTCATGGGGTCGAAATCATAGTCCCAAACATGTTCGCCGATCATCGTCCGGGTAAGGACCCGGTCGGGATTCCTCATGAAGTACTCCAGAAGGGCGAACTCCTTTGTCGTCAGGTCAATCGTCTCCTTTCCACGAAAGACCAATCGCCGCGCAGGATCCAGCGTGAGCTCGCCGGCTTTCAGAAGCGGCGATCCGGCTTCGATCTGCCGCCTGAGCAGCGCCCGGATCCTGGCCAGAAGTTCCTGGAAGGCAAAGGGCTTTGTGAGGTAGTCGTCGGCGCCGGTGTCCAGACCGATGACCCGGTCTTCGATGGCGGCCCGGATCGTCAGAAGAAGAACAGGGGTGGCGACTTTCTTCCGGCGCAGCTCCCGCAGAACGCTCAACCCGTCTCTTCCCGGCAGGTTGATGTCCAGGATGATCAGGTCGTGCACTTCGTCGAGGCCCATCTGCAAGCCGGTGTCCCCATCCGGGGCCAGGTCAACGGCGTAGCCTTCCTCTTCAAGTCCCTTTTTGATGAAACCGGAAACTTTCTGCTCGTCTTCCACCAATAGAAGTCGCATGGTTCAACCCACCGAACGCTCTGATGAAATCGTGACGATTCCCAGATACCCGTCCACCGTGACCCGGTCTCCGGTGGCAATCAGGGAGGTGGCGTCGGCCACACCGGTCACGCACGGAATGCCGTATTCTCTGGCGATGATGGCGCCGTGGATGAGCATGCCGCCGCGGCGCTCGACGATGCCGGCAGCCAGGGGCACCACGAAGGTCATGTTCGGGTCCACCGCATCGCAGACGAGAATCTCCCCCTGCCGGAACCGGTTCAGGTCGCCGTCTTTATGGATCACCCGGGCAAGACCCTGCCAGATGCCCGGGCCGGCCGGCTGGCCGGTGAGCTGCCGGGCATGGACGGCTGACGCAGAAGTGGTTTCGGCGGATTTTGCGCTGGACACCGTCTGACGTCGGTCGACCAGGGCGAGGGCTTCGGCCAGCCGCTGGTCTCCCTGCTGATTTTCGATTCGCAGCTGCGCTTCGTTTGCGGCATCGAGCAGCCGGGCCTCGATCCGGCCGATGTGCATGTTGTCGTCATCCCGCAACCGGTAGCTGGCGCGGGCCAGATCGAGAAGCGCTTCGGCCCGGGGCCGCTCTTCGCCGTCGAACCGGTCGAAAAATGCGGCTTTTTTGGCGTCGGCATCGGTTCGGGTGCGCTGGGCGCCGCCCCTCTCTTTTCGGGTGGATAGTTCCAGCACCAACCGCACGACCGCCTCCGGGCCTTGACTGCACTGCACGGCTCCTGTGACCGGGCACGACAGATCCCCGTACTGGTCGATGAACGAATTCAGATTCTGCAAAAAATCCGGATCGGCCTCATCCAGGCGTCCCTTTCGAAGCCGGTCGGCCAGGGCCGGATCGCGTCGAACCGCATCGGCCATTTTCTCCAGCAGACGGTTTCGTTCCAAGCTGAGCATCGGCGTTTGCCCGAGCAGGTGCATGAACTCGTAAGGGTCTTCCGGGCGCACGACATCATTATAGGTCTGTCCGAAAAGCCGGATGCCGTGGGCAAAGGGGATGAACTCCTCCCAGTACAGGTTGGCCCACCGGGTGTTGATCTCCAGGCGGCGCAGGATTTCCGACGCCAGCTCATCGTTGGAAAGAACGGCGAGATTTGCCGATGCGAGGCTTGCGGCCTCCTCGATCATCTCCGGGATATGCTTTTCTTCGATCCGTTTTCGAAGCGAGACCAGGTTCTCGAAGCTTCGGTGCAGGCTCAGATACCAGGCGCGTCGGTCCTTTTTGTCTCCCTCGCCCCCGGTGGTGATGGGACGGGATTGAAGCAGGTACAGGCGGTCGCCGGAAAACGTCCACTCCACATCCTGGGGACGGCCGAAAAGCGCCTCTGCCGCCATGGCCAGGGAAAAGACAGCGCCGACGTCTTCTTCAGCCAGGGGCGGGCGGGTTCGTTCGGACGGATGGAGGTCAACCAGCTCAATGCCGGTTTTACTTCCCGCGGTTTTTTGGTCCCGGGTTGCGGCGGCGTGGGAGACGATCCCTCCGGTGGCACGGTCGACCCGCCAGCGGTCGGGTTCGACGGCGCCGTCCACCAGCCCGGCGTTGAGGCCGTGAACTGCTTCGACCACGCCGCGGTCCGGATCGTTGAGATCCCGGGTGAATGCGATCCCCGAGCGGTCACCGACCACAATCTCCTGGACCACCACGGCCATGGCGCTGGTCTCCACGTCCAGGCCCAGCTCCTGGCGATAGAGCAGCGCCGCATCCGACCAGAGGGAGGCCCAGACCCGCCGGACCGCCTCCAGGATCGCTTCGGGCCCTGTAACATTGACCACCGATTCATGAAGGCCGGCAAAGGAGGCCGCGGCGGTGTCCTCTTCCGGCGCTGAGGAGCGGACCACCACCGCACGGTCGGAAAGGCAAGAGGTGATGGCTTCGGTCAGCCGGGCCTTGAGGGCTTCGGGCATGGGGGTGGTCAAAAACCGGTTGCGGATCCGCAGGGCGCAATCCCAGATTTCTTCCCAGCGCATCTGCTCGAACGGTTTGCGGTGCAGTTCGAGCTGAATTCGTTCCCGGAGGCCGCCTTCGCCGACGAATTCGTCATAGAGGTCGGTGGTGAGGCAAACGGTTTCCGGCACCCAAAAGCCGTTTTTCTCCGCCAAGGCCAAGGTATAGGCCTTGCCGCCGACCTTTTGGGGGCCGCTTTCCAGTATCTGTGCCAGGGAAAGAATTCCATTCATGGCTGCATCCGCAGTTCCATGACGCCTTGAAAGTTTTCAACGAGCAGGTATCGGGTTACGACCAGCTCGATGAACCTGGTGGTGGGGGCGCGAAGAAAGTCGGCCAGATAGGGGTGGCGGGACAGGTATAGGACCTTTGCCGATGCCGCAGCGGATTCGGTTCCGATGTCCACGGCCCGGCCCACGGCCGTGACCGCCGCCGCCCGGTGAAAATCCGCCTCTTGGTGGGTGCGGCTGTCGACAAGCAGGGCCGCCCGTGGATCTTCCCTGAGATTCCGGTATTTGCGGGTCGTCTCCGGGGTGGCAAAATAGATCCGGCTCAAGTCAGGTTCGACGGCAAAACCGACAAGGCTGGCGTAGGGCTCGCCTCCATGGTGGGTGGACAGGACCGCCAGCCGCTGGGCGACCAGCAGCTCGGCGATCCGGTGCCGGGTCTTTTCCGCGCTGTCCACGGCGTCTACTCTCCGGGACCGACCAGGGGCAGCTCCTCATCGAGCTTGAAAAAAACCAGAAACTTGGGATCCTGCGGATCCTTTTCCGGCGGATAGGTTCGCTTCCGAAGCTCATAGAGCAGTTCGGTGTCCTTCTCTTCTCTGAGCATGGTCAAAAAGAAGCGCTTTCCCTGGTAGCCTTTTCCGTTTTCCACGAAAAGATAGGCGGCGCGGGGGTTTTCCGTGACATTCTTGTGAGAGAGCCGGTCGCGCATGATAAAGGCGATGGTGCCGTCGTCCATCACGTGCGGCCGGGAATACAGCGCCGAGTCGACCTTGCCGGTCTTGTCCGCCGTGGACAGAACGCCGATGCCCTTGTTGCTTTCGAAGTAGTCTTTCAGTTCCTGGATGTTTGCAG
>CBFCZJ010000189.1:0-7535 GCA_965602445.1 uncultured Desulfobacterales bacterium
TGCATTTCGCTTCGAATCAGCGGATCCAGGGCCGAAAAGGCCTCGTCCATGAGCAAAATGTCCGGATCCTGGGCCAGGGCCCGGGCCAGGCCGACCCGCTGCTGCATGCCCCCGGAAAGTTCCTGGGGGAGGCTGTCGGCATAAGGCTTGAGTCCGACCTGATCCAGGGCGTTCATGGCGCGCTCTTCCCGCTCCTGCTTTCCCAGGCCGGAGATATCCAGGCCGAAGGAGGCGTTTTGCAGCACGGTCAGGTGGGGCATCAGGGCAAAAGACTGAAAGACCATGCTCATTTTGCGCCTTCGCATGTCGATGAGCTTTTTCCGGCTCATTTTCGTGATGTTTTCCCCGTCCAGGAAGACTTCGCCGGCCGTGGGCTCGATGAGCCGGTTGAGCATGCGCACCAGCGTCGATTTGCCCGATCCGGAAAGCCCCATGACCACGAAGATCTCGCCGGCATTCACGGTAAAGCTTGCCTCCCGGACGCCGACGGTCAGCCCGGTCTTTTCGAAGATCTGCTCCTTGTCGAGCCCCTCATCGATGAGCTCCAGGCCCCGTTTCGGGTCGTGGCCGAAAATTTTAAACAGGTCCTTGACCACCACTTTTTCTGTCATGACAGCTCCGATGGATTTCAATAGATCAACCAATTTCGGTTTTCAGGTTTCCGCCGCGGCCGTCCTTCTGCCGCCGTCGACTCCCACTTCGATTTTCCCATGGGATATGCTGTATCTCGGCTGGTTGTTAGCCGGCAGCCGGCTTGGCGGTATCTTCTCCCAAGAGGCTTCAGTGCAGCGGGGAGTCCTCCAGCTCCTTGGCGTCGAGTATGTCGATAATCTTGTCCAAGGAGTCGTCCAGCTTGCGGACCTCTTTTCCCGGAAGCTGTGAGAGCCCTGCGACCAGCCGGATTTCGATCGGATCCGGCAGCTCCCGGCTCAGCTTTTTGCCCTCGTCTGTAAGCTGTATCAGGGTGACGCGCCGGTCGCCTTCTTTGCGGACCCGCTGGACCAGCCCCTTGCGCTCCAGCCTGTCGATAATGCCGGTGATGTTGGACGGCGTCACGTATAGTTCACGGCTCAGGTCTGCAGAAGAGATGGCGCCGTTGGTTGCAAGACAGCGGAGCACCCCGGATTGGGGGGCGGTCAGGCTGAACTGCCGGCTCATTTTCACCGAATCGATGGAAACGGCGCGGATCAGGCGCCGAATGGCCCCTACGATTTCCTTGATCACAACTTCATTTGACGCGGTCATCTTGCCTCCACAAACATATATCTATTAATGATTTGTGATTAAAATGTCAAGCATATTAGATTCTGTGTTGGCACCATTGACATCGTAACGTCGTGGATGCCGCGTGCAACGGATTCTCTTGATTGGACCTTGTTTTTTCTCTATTTAATAAAATATGGGTTACGTGTTCGACTTGAGAGACGGTAGAGATTGGGAGAAGGATATCGAGGGGCCCAAGCAGCGGATGAGGCTCGAACGGGAACATCGCCTTCTTCTCGATATGCTGTGTCCGAAACCCGGGGACTCCCTTTTGGAGATCGGCTGCGGCATCGGTGCCACCCTGGCCGCACTGGCCGATGAAGGGCTTCGGCTCGCAGGGGTCGACGCCTCGCCTCACCTGCTCGAGATTGCCCGCCAGAGGACCGGCCGCCGGGTCGAGTATCACCGGGGTTGGGCCGAGGACCTTCCTTTTGACGACAATTCATTTAACCACGCCGTCTTTATAGGGTCCCTGGAGTTCGTGGAAGATCCCCAGCGATCCGTGCAAGAGGCCAGCCGGGTGGCCAAGGACCGGATCTTTTTCGGCGTGGTGAACAAATATGCCCTTCGGGCGGCGGAGTTGCGGCTCAGGGGGATGTTCGCCCACACTCTGTACAACAGGGCCCGGTTTTTCAGTGTCTGGGAGCTCAAACAGATGGTCTACCGGACGGCCGGAAACGTCCCTCTGTCCTGGCGAACCGTCAGTCAATGGCCTGCGGTCGGAAAGCCGGACGGGTGGATCGACCGGGCGCTGCGCCTCGGCCGCTATCCGTTCGGCGGCTATGCCGCGATGGTCGCCACGCTGATTCCCCGGTACCGGACCCGGCCGCTGGAGCTGGATGTGAGGGTTTCCGGAAAGCGTCCGTCCGGGGTGGTTACCGGGCTAGGCGCTTCGCGCCGCTGGGAGGCTGGAATGCCGGAAGGCTTGAAAGGAGAAAAAACCCGAAAGCTGATGCTTTCGTAAAAAAGCCGAATCTCCCTTTTTCCGTCATTCCCGCGAAAGCGGGAACCCATTAAATTCAAATACATATGGATGTCGGATCAAAGCCTGCCCTGGACTCGATCCAGGGTCCGGCATAACGCTTCGGGCACTTTTTACGATTCCATCAGAGTTGGCTGGGTAAATTCAACGTCACGATTGCCGGGGGAAAATACCATGGAAGCTGCTTTGTGGGAGGCACTCGAAGACGGCGGGGTCAGGTGCCGGCTGTGCAATCATCGATGCCGGATCAAGGAGGGCAAAAGAGGCATTTGCGGCGTCCGGGAAAACGTCGCCGGCCGGCTCCACAGCCTCGTCTACGGCCGTCTCGTCGCCCGCAACGTGGATCCGATCGAAAAAAAGCCGCTCTTTCACGTCCTGCCCGGCAGCCAGTCATATTCCATCGCCACGGTGGGGTGCAACTTTCGATGCCGCTTCTGCCAGAACGCCGATATCGCCCAGCTGCCCGCGGACCGCGACGGCAGGATCGTGGGCCGGCCGGTCCAGCCCGAAGCGGTGGTCGAAGACGCCGCCAAACACGGGTGCGCCACCATCGCCTACACCTATACCGAGCCGACGGTCTTTTTCGAGTTTGCCTTCGATACGGCAACCCTCGCCCTGGAAAAAGGGATCCGGAATGTCTTCGTGACCAACGGCTACATGACGCCGGAGGCGATCGAGCGCCTCGGCCAGGTGCTGGCCGCGGCCAATGCCGACCTGAAGTCGTTTTCCGACAAATTCTACAAGGAAATGTGCGCCGCCCGGCTGGCGCCGGTGCTCGACACCCTCCGGCTCATGAAAAAGGCGGGAATCTTCGTGGAGGTGACCACCCTGATCATTCCGGGTGCAAACGACGACCCGGGAGAGCTCCGGGAGCTGGCCGAATTTTTAGTGGAAGATCTCGGGCCTGAAACGCCCTGGCACATCAGCCGTTTTCATCCCACCTACAAACTGACCGACCGGCCGCCCACGCCGGTGCAGACCCTGCGGCAGGCGCGGGACATCGGCCTTTCAGCGGGGCTCCGGCACGTGTACACGGGCAACGTGCCCGGCGAAGAAGCCGAAAGCACGTTCTGCCATCAATGCGGGGAAAAACTGATCGACCGATGGGGATTTACAGTCAACGAAAACCGTCTTCAAGACGGAAAATGCCCGGACTGCGGCGCTGAAATCGACGGCATCTGGGTGTAAGCAGTTGGATTTGCTACACAACTCTGCAAGGGGCAGAACAGTTTGCCAGTCCGATATCTCTCAACTCAACGAGTTGATTGGTCAAATGGTTGAACAGTCAAATCGCAAAGCACCTTCGGGCCTCTAATTGCCGATGTTATGACGGTTTACCGAAAGGTTGCCATTGTTTTTCCCATTTGACGAATCGACGAATTGACCAATCGACCGTTCCCTACCCCATCACTCCCCGCAGCCTCAGCACGGAGCATGAGGCGTGGTCCACGACCCGTTCGGCACAAGATCTGCTGAAGGCCTCGTTGATCGAACTGCGGCGGTTGTGGTAGACCACGATCAGGTCCGCTCCCCAGTCCTCGGCCGCCTCGATGATCTCCTCCCAGTTTTTGCCGGTCCGGATTTCATAAGAAACCGCTTGGTCGCAGTTTTTTTCGATGAACTGCTTCATCGCGTCCCGGACCCTTTTTTCGGTCTCTTTTCGCATTGCATCGCTGATATGGGCTGCGACGATCGGCATGCCGAACCCCGGCACCACGGTGACCAAGCGGATTTTCGCGCCGCAGCACCGGGCGAGCTCTACGGCTTTTTGGTAGACGGCGATAGCTGTTTTCGAGTAGTCGACATCAAGGGGGACCAGGACTTTTGTAAACATGATCGGCTCCGTGAAAAATGTTCGCCCATTTTTGTGTCATTTCCGCCCCGGATCGAGTCCAGGGCGGAAATGACACAAAAATCAAATTTTTTTCAAGATCTTCAACCTTGATTAAATCGTAAAAAGTGCCCGAAGCGTCATTCCGGGCTTGACCCGGGAATCGCCTCTTAACGGGAACCGCCTTTTAAGCGTTTTCGGGCGGCGGGTTTGCCGAGCCTTCGCCCTTGGCGGCTTCTTCTTTTTTCAGCCGACCCCGCTGGAGGCGGTAGATCAGGGCCAAAAGCGCGAACGCCGGAATGAACATGAGCTGCTTGGGCGGCCGGTCGTTGGGCACCTCGACGTTGACGATTTCCTGGTCGAAATCGAGGCCGGATTTTTCCGCCAGGCTGGCAAAAGTCACCATATCCACGATGACCTTGCCGTCTTCGACCCGGGTTTCAAATCCCATGGCCGCCAGCTTTTCAGCGCCGGTCGCCCCCTCGCCCACCGGCAGGCTCAGAACCTTTTTGTACTCGCTTCCGTCGAGCTTTTCTCCCTTGACCCATATCAGCAGCTGCGCGCCTGGCGCCATCCCTTCTGCGATCTGCTCGATTTTGGCGGGCGGTTCATGGGTAAACTCCGGATACGCCATGTCCCACCAGAAGCCTGGCCGAAGAAGCGTGAAGGTCACCAGTAAAAGCGCAACAGTCTCCCAGAGGCGGTTGTTCGTCAGCCAGAATCTCCGGGTGCCCGCGGCGAACATCATCATGGCGACAATGGCACCAAACACCACGATCACGAGGTGGTACCAGGTGCCGATCCCGATCATCAAAAGCTCGGTGTTGAAGATGAACAAAAATGGCAGAATCGCCGTGCGAATGTCGTAGCCGAATCCCTGGATGCCGGTTCGGATCGGATCCCCGCCCGAGATCCCGGCCGCGGCAAAGGCCGCCAGCCCCACCGGCGGGGTGTCGTCGGCCAGTATCCCGAAGTAAAAAACGAACATGTGCACCGCGATGAGCGGCACGATCAGCCCGTTTTCGGCGCCCAGGTTGACGATGACCGGGGCCATCAGGGTCGAGACCACGATGTAGTTCGCCGTGGTGGGAAGCCCCATGCCCAGCATCAGGCTGATGACCGCGGTGAAAAAAAGAATCAGGATCAGATTTCCGCCGGAGATGAACTCGACGAACTGGGTCATGACCAGTCCGATGCCGGTGAGGGTCACCGTCCCCACGACGATGCCCGCGGCGGCCGTGGCCACACCGATACCGATCATGTTCCGGGCGCCGGTCACCATTCCGACCACCAGGTCCTGCCAGCCGGTCTTGAAGGCGAACGCCTCTCCCTGGGCTTTCCGGAAAACCCCCTTGAGCGGCCGCTGGCTGACGATGATGAACATCAGGACCACGGTGGCCCAGAATGCGGCAAGGCCCGGGGAAAGACGCTCCACGACCAGACACCACATCAGCACCACGACCGGCACCAGAAAATAGTAGCCCGCCTGGGCGGTCTCGCCCAGCTTGGGAAGCACCTCGATGCTGTAGCTGGACTCGAGCTCCGGCACCTTGCATGCAAACCAGAGCAGCAGCAGATAGACAAGGGAGAGCAGGACGGCGACGATGTATTTGGCGCCGCTGCCGGCCACCACCTTGATCCAGCCGATGCCGTAGTAGGTGACGCCGGCCATGACCATCAGGAACAGAATCGTTCCGAAAAACAGGAGCAATTTGTAGGGCAGCGAGTGGGACACCGGCTTTTCCAGCCCCTTCAAGCCCATCTTGCAGGCCTCGAGATGGACCAGGTAGACCAGGGCGATGTAGGAGATGAAGGCCGGCAAAAATGCGTGTTTGATCACTTCAATGTAGGAAATGCCGACGTATTCCACCATGAGAAAGGCCGCGGCGCCCATCACCGGCGGCATCAACTGTCCGTTGGTGGAGGCGGCCACCTCCACCGCCCCGGCCTTTTCCGCAGGAAACCCCACTTTTTTCATCAGCGGGATCGTGAAGGTCCCGGTGGTGACCACGTTGGCAATCGACGAGCCGGAGACCAGGCCGGTCAGGCCCGAGGCCACCACCGCCGCTTTGGCCGGCCCGCCGCGCAGATGGCCGAGGCCGGCAAAGGCGACGCGGATGAAATAGTTGCCGGCGCCGGCCGTCTCCAGAAGGGAGCCGAACAAAACGAACATGAAGACCATGCTGGTGGAAACCCCGAGGGCGACCCCGTAAACGCCCTCGGTCGACAGCCAGTAATGGGACATTCCCTTGGACAGGCTGGCGCCCTTGTGGGAGATGACAGCCGGCATGTACGGCCCGCCGAAGGTGTAGATAATGAACACGCCGCAGACGACCATCAACGGAGGGCCCAACGCGCGGCGCGTGGCCTCCAGCAGAAAAATCAGACCGGCGACGCCGACAACCAGATCGAGGGTGGTCGGATCACCCGGCCGGTCGGACAGCCCCTCGTAGAAAATAAACAGGTAGGCGGCGCAAAAGGCGGCCATCAGGGCAACGGCCCAGTCCTGGAGGGGGATGTAGTCTCTGGGCGACGATTTGAAGGTGGGATAGGCCGTGTAGGAAAGAAAAATGGCAAACGCCAGATGAATCGCCCGGGCTTCGGTCGAGTTGAACACGAAAATATTGAACATGAACGGAAGGGGCGATGAATACCACAACTGAAACAGGGTCCATGCCAAAGGAACGAAAAACAGGATTCTTTTGGAAACCGCCCCGGTGGGATTGCGGGCCCCGGTTTCCGATTCGGCGATCATTTCCTGAACCTTTTCCAGCGGAACCTGGCCTTCCGGTTTTTCGCTCATCGATGCGGATTCCTTTGCTGCGGGAAGATATTTTCGAGCAGAAGGGTCCCCGGACAAGCGCGCTGCCCTGTCGGCAGCGCACTTGCCCGGTTCTGGCAGTGCTTACATCAGGCCGGCCTCTTTGTAGTATCTGACCGCGCCGTCATGGAGGGGCGCCGACAGACCGTCTTTGATCATTTCCTCTTTTTTCAGGACTGCAAATGCCGGGTGAAGCTTCTTGAACTGATCGAAATTCTCGAAAACCGCCTTGACCACATAGTAGATCACATCCGCCGGCACCTTGGCCGAGGACACGAAGGTGGCGCCGACACCGAAGGTTTTAGCGTCTTGCGGATTTCCCCGGTACATGCCGCCGGGAATCGTCGCCCACCGGTAGTAGGCGTTTTTGTCGACCAGCTTTTTGATTGCCGGGCCGGTGACGTTCACCAGCACCGAGTCACAGGTGGTGGTGGCTTCCTGGATCGAGCCGGACGGATGGCCCACGGTAAAGACCATGGCATCGACCTTGTTGTCACACAGAGCCTGGGACTGCTCGGCGGATTTGAGCTCTGAGGCCAGTTTGAAGTCATCCATGGTCCAGCCCAAAGCGCCCATCAGGACTTCCATGGTGCCGCGCTGGCCGGAGCCGGGGTTGCCGACGTTGACCCGCTTGCCCT
>CBFCZJ010000190.1:0-7497 GCA_965602445.1 uncultured Desulfobacterales bacterium
ATCGTGGGCCCGGCCGACGGGGCCAAAGCCCGGGAGGTGCTGGTGAGGGGATATGATGACGTGCCTTAGAGTGTTTAGAGTGCCTAGAGTGACTAGAGTGCCTAGAGTTAAGGAATCCTGTCTTTTTATTAAGATGGAGCGAAGCTCCTCAACTCTAGGCACTCTAGGCACTCTAGTCACTCTAGTCACTACATTTCACCGATACCACCCGAAGAGGCCCAACACCCCATGCCCTTCCCTGCAGACCTGTTTTCCACAACCAAGGGCTTTTTGAAGGAAAGCGAGGGGCGCTGCCTGTACGAAATCGCCCGGGAGGCGGCCCGGCTCGGCCCCTGTCTGGAGATCGGCGGCTACTGCGGCAAATCGACCCTCTGCATCGGCGCCGCCTGCAAAGAGCGTGGCGCCGTGTTGTTTTCCGTGGACCACCACCGGGGCTCGGAAGAGCAGCAGCCCGGCGAGCAATATTTCGACCCGGCGCTGTTCGATGCCGCCGCCGGCCGGATCGACACGTTTCGCTTCTTTCGGCAGACCCTGGAGCGGGCCGGACTGGAGCAGACCGTGGTGCCCATCGTCTGCGGATCTTCGGTGGCCGCCAGACAATGGGCCACCCCCCTTTCCATGGTATTCATCGATGGAGGGCACTCCTTTTCCGATGCCTATACGGACTACAACGGATGGGCCGGCCACATCGTTGCCGGCGGACGGCTGGCGATCCACGATATTTTCCTCGATCCGGCCGAGGGGGGACAGTCGCCGCACCGGATCTATCGGCTGGCCCTTGCCTCCGGGCTTTTTGCCGCCGGGAAGATGGTCGACACCCTTGGGGTGCTCTGCAGGATATTTCCCGGACAACTCCCGGAGGAGGCTTGCCGCGATCGATGAGAAGCGAATGCGACGGTAAAGACGGCCGCCGGCTGGATGCAACTGGAGTTTTATAGAGAACCGGTTACGTTTTTTCCAGGAGCGAACAACAGTTCATGTAAAAATACAGGCTTTGCGGTATTTGCCTGCCCCCGACGGGCTGTGCATACTCACCTCAGATCCGGTACCATGGGTGTTCACACCCTGCCGCCTTTAAACTGTGCTTGAACGATCCGCGTTGAGCGGTTCACAAGTCGTGTCTTTTTGCCTTTGCCGGAGGACATGACCACGAAAGGAGAACCCATGCTGCACATCGGCCATTTTTCATTCGATGAACGCGATGCCCGGGGAAATCCCCGCCACGGGTACTTTACCTGCCTGATCGACGCCGCTGATCCGGAAGAAGCGACCGCCAAGTTCGGAGAACACATTTTGCAGATGAAGAAAAAGGAAGAGGTCTTTGCGAACATGGCGGCCGTTTATCTGGAAGACATCATCAAGGTGGCGGCGGTTCCGGAAGAACCGATCGTCACCTGGCTGCAGTCTTCGCAAGGCGAGTTTCCAAAGTCGGTCAGCCATTCACTGCCTGCCGTGATCAAAGACGGCATCGAGGCCTTTGGCCTGCCCACCAACGTGGACAAGCACGAAGCCGGCAAGGGAAAGGGGTACATGGTATCGGAGCCGTTCATCCGGTTCGACGGATAAAACCGCTGCATTGGCTTTATCCGCCAGGAATCGGAAGGCTGAGATACCGGCCGTGCTTCCGGCGGCGGCCTTTACCAGGGGGAATATGAAAAACGGCAAAACAGCAGGCATGACCCTGGATAGGAAGAATACGGCCGCAGCGGCGCAGAATTTCTCCAAAGATGATTCTCCGGCCGGCAGCGGATCGACCCATCTCGGTGAGGCGGGGCCAAAAAAGGATCTTGGATACTGGCGGGAACGAATCCTGAGCTCACTGATCGGTTCCGGGGTGGTCATCGGGTTTTTTGCGGTGGTGCCCTCGATCTGGCTGGCATACCGGGAGGGGCTCGTTGCCCTGGCGATACTCGATGCCGTCATGTACGGATTGGCCCTGGTGCTGTTCATCGGTCGGCGCATTCCGTATCTGACCCGGAGCCTGCTTGCCCTTGGCCTGGCCTACGCCCTCGGGGTCGGCATCTGCCTGTCGGTCGGGTTCATGAGCGCGGGCCCCTTTTGGCTGTTTTCTTTCGTCGTGCTTTCCGGGGTGCTGCTGGGGCTGCGCTGGGCGGTCGGTGCGCTGATTTTCAATATGCTGACCCTGTCTGCGATCGGCTGGCTGATCGGCAGCGGCGCTCTGGGTCCCGGGTTTGCCTTTTTCCGCAATACCGCCCATGCCCTGGTGGTCGGTGCAAACTACAGCCTGCTCAACGGGCTGATCGCGATCACGGTCTCTGTGCTCCTGGAGGGACTCCAGGACACGGCCGAGCAGCAAGAGGCCACGTCCCGCATGCTGGCCCGGGAACGGTCCGTTCTGGTGACCGCAAAGGAATCCCTGCTGGCGGAGGTCGAGCACCGCAAGAGCACCGAAGCGGCCCTGCGCAAGAGCGAAGAGCGGTTTCGGGAAATGGCCGAACACCTGCCCCAGACCATCTACGAAATGGACCTGAACGGAAAACTGACCTTTGTCAATCAAAGCGCCTACGAACAGTTCGGATACTCACCGGCCGAGTTTGCCGGCAGCCTGAACGCGTTTGGGATGATCGCCCCCGAGGACCGGTCCAGGGCTTCAGAGAACGTCGAAAAGATCCTTTCCGGGGAAAAACTCGGTATCACCGAATATACCGCAGTCAGAAAAGACGGCAGCCGGTTTCCGGCCATCTTTCACTCTTCGGCCGTCTACCGGGGGGATGTGCCACGCGGCCTGCGAGGGTTTATCATCGACGTCTCGGAAAAAAAGCGGATCGAGGAGCAGTCTTACCAGACCCAGCGGCTCGAGGCGATTGGAAGGCTGGCCGGCGGCGTTGCGCACGATTTCAACAATCTGCTCATGGGCATCCAGGGCCGCACTTCCCTTTTGCTGGTCGATCTGGATCCGTCCAACCCCGGATACCGCCACTTGAGAGGAATCGAGGAGCATGTGGCCAGCGCAGCGCACCTGACCAACCAGCTTCTCGGATTCGCCCGTTCGGGCAAGTACCAGGTCCGGGTCACCGATCCGAATGCCCTTGTGGAAAAGACCCTGGACATGTTCAGCCGGGCCCGAAAGGAGATTCGGATTTTCCGAAGGTTCCAAGACGGCCTGCCCGGGGTCGAGGTCGATCGCGGCCAGATCGAGCAGGTCCTGCTGAACCTGTTCGTCAACGCCTGGCAGGCCATGGACGGCGGCGGCAAGCTCTATGTCGAGACCGCCAGCGCTCCGGCGGCCGATTTTTCGGATCTGCCGCTTGCAGATGCGGCCGGAGCGGTTGTCCGGATTTCGGTCACCGACACCGGCATCGGGATGGACCCGGCCACCCGGGAACGGATATTCGAACCGTTTTTCACCACCCGGGAAAGGGGACGGGGAACCGGCCTCGGACTGGCCACGGCCTACGGTATCGTCCGGAACCATGGAGGGGCTCTGCAGGTGTTCAGCGAAAAGGGAAAAGGCTCCACCTTTCACGTCTACCTGCCGGCCGTTGAAAAGCCGGTCGAAGAGGAGGCCGGCGGTGCTGCCGGAAAGCGGCCCGGGGGGGTTGAAACCATCCTTTTAGTCGACGACGAGGAGATGATCCGGGACGTCGGCCGGCAGGTGCTGGAGAAACTCGGCTACGAGGTGTTGACGGCCGCCGACGGCAGGGAGGCGCTCACGATGTTCCAGCGGCACATGGAGGACATCGACCTGGTGATCCTCGACATGGTCATGCCGGAAATGGGCGGAAAAGAGGTCTTCGAAGGCATCAAGGCCCTTTCCGACCGTGTGCGCGTGCTGCTCTGCAGCGGATACAGCCTCGACGGGCAGGCGGCTGAAATTCTTCGCAGGGGCTGCGACGGGTTTATTCAGAAGCCGTTCAACATCGAGGGAATTTCTGCCAAGGTAAGAGAGGTGCTGGAAAAAAAGAATGGCAGGAATGCCTAAAATGCCTAAATTCAAAAAGTGCAAATCGCCGCCAAATCGTTTCCCTGCCCGCTGACCGGTTCATGCCGTCGGCCGAATCGGTGCCGGCTTCCAGAAATCGTGGCTGAACAGGCGGCATGCCGGGGTCAGGCCGTAGAGAAGATCTGCGGCAAGCAGAACCGCGGCGCCGGTCCAGGCGGTTTTTTCCGTCGTGTAGACCACGCCGTCGGGAAAGGTGACGCCGGTCCAGAAAGCCCCGTCGGCGTATTTCTTGTCCGCCGTCCAGGAAAGCACTTTTTCCGCATCGGAACGCCTTCCCATGGCCGCAAGGGCCAGGGAAAGCTCAGCGGTTTCGGCCATGGTCGTCCAGGCCCGGTCTGAGACGCATCGAATCCCCCATCCCGGGACGGCAAACGTTTTCCAGCCTTGGTCGATCCGTTTTTCAGCATCCTGTCCGGTGACGGCGCCCGAGAGCACCGGGTAGTACCAATCCATGGAAAATCGCGCTTTGCTCGGGTCGAAGAGGTGCGGTTTTGTGCGGATCGCTTCGCCGAGGCGGACCCGGGCTGCGGTCCACCGCGGCATCCTTTTTCCCATTCGCTCGGAAATCTTCAACGCGGCGCCGAGGCTCAGGTACATGGAAGCGCAGCCGGTGAGCAGGGTGCGTTCGGAGATGCTCCCGTCGGCGCGCTGCGCCCAGGGGATGTGGCCCTCGGGGCGTTGAAGGCCGACCACGTAGTCGACAGCCCGTCTGACGCAGTCCCACATCCGGTGTAAAATGCCGTCATCCCCGGTAATGAGATAGTGGTGGTAGGTCCCTACGGCGATGTAGGCGGTCATGTTTGGATCCTTGTGGGCGTCTTTGGCAGGTTTTCCGTCCCTGTACTCCGACCACCAGCTTCCATCGGCAAGCTGGGTTCTGACGGACCAGGCATAGGCGGCTTCGGCGGCACTGCGGTATCCGGCCACGTCCAGGCCCATGGCGCTTTCCACGTGGTCCCACGGATCGGTTTTCCCGCCCGTCGACCAGGGGATCTCGCCGTTGTCTTTCTGGACGGCGGCAATGAAGGCCGCAGCGGCCGGGATGTCTGCCGGCAGAGGCGCCGGCTTTGGCCGGGCCGATGTCGCCCCAGGGGTCATGTCTGTTCCTTTCGCAGATAGAAAACCACGCTTTTGCCGAGCACCGGATTCAGGAGCCGCTCCAGGGTTTGGGTGATCCACGGTTTTTTCATCATGTCCCAGACCAGCAGCCGGTGATAGAGCGCCACCGGCGAAACCTTGTCGCTTGCCGGGCCCGCCAGGCACTTGAGCCACCAATAGGGGGTGTGCAAAGCGTGGGCATATCCCCGTCCCCACAGCCGAAACCCGCGTCCGGCCAGCAGCCGGCAAAGCTCGGCTTCCCGGTAGATCCGGACATGACCACCGCTGGCGCTGCGATAGGAATCGGAAAGGGCCCAGCAAAACCGCTCCGGGAAAAAGCGGGGCACACTCACGACCAGGCTCTTTCCGGGCTTGAGCACCCGGGAGAGTTCGGCGGCCGCCTTTCGGTGGTCCTTGATATGTTCGAGCACCTCTGCGCAGATCACCAGGTCGAAGGTATGATCGTCAAAGGGCAGGTGCAACAGGTCGGCCCGGGCGAGCGCCCAGCGGCCTTCGACCGGCGCCGTCCGGTTTTCGACGGCCATGCGGTCCCGGCAGCCGATCAGATCCTGGCCGCATCGGTCGGCGCCGCAGACAAAGACGTTCCTGCGGCGGGCCAAAGCGGCCACGTGCCGCCCGTTTCCGCAGCCGACGTCCAGGATCCGATCCCCGGGGGCGATGTTCAGGCGCCTAAAATCGACGGTGATCATCGATGACCTCGCGGTAAACGGCTTCGGTTCGCTGGGCGGCCCGCTCCCAGGTGAACTGGGTCAGCACCCGCCGCCGTCCGGCCGCTCCCAGTTCGGCCGCCAACTGGGGGTGATCATAGAGGGTTTCGATTGCCCGAGCCAGGGCCGCCGGATCGGCCGGCGGCACCAGCAGACCGGCGTCACCCACCACCTCGGGCAGGGCGCCGCCGGTGGTGCTGATCACCGGAACCGCGCAGGCCATGGCCTCTCCGGCCGGAAGGCCGAATCCTTCGTACACCGAGGGGACCACCGCCATTTCAGCACGGGCATACTGGCGCACATATTCTTTGTGGTCGATGCGGCCGGTGAAAGTCACCTGGTCGCCGATGCCGAGCCGGGCGATGAGTTTTTCGATGCCGCCGCCTTTTTTCGGGCGGCCGATCACCACCAGATGCAGGCGCCGGGCGCCGTCCACGACGGCCATGGCTTTGAGCAGATGATAGAGTCCCTTGAGGGGGGTGTCGGAGCTGTTGGTGACGATGATCCGGCCTCTTTCCCGGGGGACGCCGGGCATCGGGTAAAACAGGTCGGTGCGGATTCCGTTGGGCACCACGGCAAAGCGCTCCCGGCCGATGCCGAAGTTTTGGCTGATGTCCTCTCCGGCGCGCTTTGAGACGGTGATGATCCTGGGCAGGCAGGCCGCCACCCTTTTTTGCATGCCGATAAAAGAGTGCCACCGCAGCTGCTTGAATTTTTTCCACGGAGTGCGAACAGCCCGGATGGCCAGTTTGCGGTCCACGGAAATCGGGTGGTGGATGGTGGCCACCGTCGGCACGCGCCGGGCCACGGCCCAGAGCCCGTAGGACAGGCTCTGGTTGTCGTGGACGATGTCGTAGCGGTTCAGCCGGGGCCGGAGAAACCGGTAGGCGTGAAGCCCGAAGGTAAACGGTTCCGGAAACCCGGCGGTGGACACCCCCAGCCATTCGATGAGGTTGATGGGGCGGCTCAGCTCGCCAAGGGTCGGCATCCGAAACGGGTCTGCCGGGTCGTACAGATCGAGGGTTTTGAGGCGATGGACGGTGATTCCTTCGGAGAGCTGCGGATCAGGGGGGCCGGAAACCACATCCACTCGGTGGCCCAGGGCCTGCAGCGCGCGGCTCAGGTTGTCCAGGTAGACGCCCTGTCCGCCGCTGTGGGGATTGCTCCGGTAGCTGAGCAGGCAGATGCGCAGCCCGGAACCGGCGCCTGCCGCCATCAGACGGCCCCCTCGGCTTCCATCTGCGCGATCTGCCGGTCGTCGTAGCCGAGTTCGGCCAAAATCGCATGGGTGTGCTGGCCGAACCCCGGCGGGGCGCTTCGAATCTGCGGAGGCGTTTGGGAAAGCTTCAGGGCCGGGCCGACCTGATGGCCGCAGTCCTCCGGAAGTTTGGCAGGATCCGGTAGCAGGCCCCGTTGTCTAGCCGCCGGGCTGTTGAAGGCCTCATCCAACCCCATGACCCCGCCCACGCAGACGTCCTGATCCTGGAAGACTTCCATCCACTCGTCGCGCGTCTTTTGGCGGAACGCGTTTTTAAGAAAGTCGATCAGCGTATCCTGGCAGGCGTCGTCGAATTGGCGCGGCGCATATTCCGGTACGCCGAAGTAGCGGCACAAACGCTCCCAGAAGCGGTGCTCCAGGGCGCCCACGGTGAGGTGCCGGCCGTCTGCCGTTTCATAGACATTGTAGCAGGCATAGCGGTGGGAAAG
>CBFCZJ010000191.1:0-7484 GCA_965602445.1 uncultured Desulfobacterales bacterium
CGTCATCTTCCGGCGCCGTGAACGTCAAATCCTTCAGTTCGAGCATAATCAATCCCCGTCTCTATCGGTTGTGTCGGTTTTTCCGCATCTTGTGAAAGTAAATATCCGGGCACAGAAGACCCGGCCTTTGACCGGACCCTGAGGACCAAAATTCCCATTGGATTAGAAGACCGGTAGATCGCCCTGGAAGGTTTGTCAATACCTGCCGATTCTGTTAGTTCATGAATCGAAAGTTTCAACGTTCGATCAACGAACCGGCAGCACGGAGGACCCATGGTGGGCCGCGACTCTTACGCATACGGGGCAAAGTTCTACGACCGACTCATCGAGCCCTTTCTTTCTTCCATCCGCCTCAAGACCATGAGCCTGATTGCAGCCCATGCAAAACGACAGCCCGGTCTTTGCATCCTCGAAGTGGCCTGCGGCACCGGCAATCAGGCACTGCGGATCGCCGAGGCCGGATTTCGCCCCACCGTCGTGGACAAATCGCTGCCCATGCTGCTGCAGGCGGCGCACAAACGCCGGCACCTCGCCGAAGGCGATTTTTTCCCGACCCGGGCCGACGCCACCGCCCTGCCTTTTGCCGAAGGCGTGTTCGACGCGGTCGTTGTCCAGCTCGGACTCCATGAGATGGACGGCCCGGTCAGGGCAGCGGCCGTGGGAGAAATCATCCGGGTGGCGGCAAGCGGCGCCAGCATCCTGGCCGTCGATTTTCTTCCTTCTCCGGGCTTTACCGCGGCCAACATCGCCCTGACCGCCGTGGAATTCGCAGCCGGTCCGACGCACTTTAAAAACGGGCGGGCCTTTCTTCGCGATGGGGGCATCGTGGCGCTGCTGAGCGGTTTTGGCTTGGAAATCGACGCAATCTGGAAGTTTTTCGGCGGCACCATCGGGCTGGTTTCGGCCCGGAAGCGGTAGTACGTTTGCGAAAATACAGTGGTACTGAAGCGTCAAGAGCGTATTCGGTATGGGGATGGTAAGTAAAGACGAAAAATACGAAATTCGAAGCACGAAGCACGAAACAAGCACGAAAGACAAAAATTCGAATGTTCCAAACGATCTCCCATGAAGATTCTCCTTGTCTACCCCTACTGCCTGGAAGAGCGGATCCACGAAGAAGACGTCCGGGTGCCTCCCATCGGCCTGTACAACGTGGCCGCGGCCCTGATCGACACGGGCCACGATGTGGTCCTGGCCAATTTCCACGAAAAAAAGGGAAAGATGGAAGACATTCGGCGGAGCATCGCCGCGCAAAAACCGGACCTGGTCGGCATCTCGATCCTCAATGCCAACCGGTCAGGGGGCATCGAAATCGCACGGACCGTCAAGCAGATCGACCCGCAGATACCGGTGGTGCTGGGCGGTGTCGGGGCCACGTTTCTCTGGGCGCTGCTCCTGCGCCATTTTGCTGAAATCGATTATGTCGTGGTGGGCGAGGGGGAGCGCGCCGTCACCGAGCTGGTTCAGCACCTGGAAAAAAAAGATGAGAAAGGGGCGGCGGCCGTCCCGGGCATCGCCCGCCGTGACAACGGCAGAGCGGTTTGCAACCCGCCGGCGCCGCCGATCGACGATCTGGACGCCCTTGCCGACCCGGCCCGGTATTTTACATTCTCTCACGTGGTGTCGAGCCGCGGCTGTCCGTCGAACTGCCGGTTCTGCGGTTCTCCGCAGTTCTGGCAGCGCAGGGTGCGCTTTCACAGCCCCTCCTATTTCGTCGATCAGGTCGAACGGCTGCACCGGAAAGACATCGGCTTTTTTTTCGTCTCCGACGACACGTTCACCCTGAAACCCAAGCGGGTCATCGACATCTGCCGCAGGATGCTGGACCGGGGCCTGAACGTCTCCTGGGCCGCCATCTCCCGGGTGGACCGGATCGACGAGAAGATGCTTTTCTGGATGCGAAAGGCCGGCTGCACTCAGATCAGCTACGGCGTCGAGCACGGATCGCCGAGGATCCGGCGCAATTTGGGAAAGCACTTCACCGACGAGCAGATTCGCCGGGCATTTGCCCTGACCACCGGCTACGGTATCATGGCCCGGGCCTACTTCATCTATGGCTGTCCCGGCGAAACCGATGACACCATAGAGCAGACCATCGGGCTGATCCGAAAAATCCGTCCGCTGAGTGCAATCTTCTATCTGCTGGCCCTGTTTCCAGGGACCGCGCTTTACGAGGATTACCGGAAGCGCCAAGGAATCGGCGATGAAATCTGGCTCGAAAACAGCGAAGACATCCTCTACTTTGAAACCGACCCGCAATTGAGCCGGGAAAAGGTGCTCTCCTTCGGTAGACGGCTTCGCAGCACCTTCTATCGTGAGCTGCCCGGGTTCGCCGGGTCCATTGAACTGGTGAAGGATCCGGAGCTGGCGCCGCTCCACGCCGACTTTCTCTCCCGCCTGGGCTTGACCTTCACCCACGGGGACTACGCCGCCGTAAGGGAAGTTCCGTCAAAGCAGCAAACCGCCGAGAACCTTTTCCGAAGAGCGCTGTCCTACCACCCGGACCATCGGGCCTACCTTGGATTAGGTCTCCTGGCCCAGCTAAGACGCGACTTTGCCGGCTCGATCCGGATATTGGAAGAGGGAATCGGCCACTTTCCGGACAGCGAAGAGCTGCTCACCTGCCTGGGCATCGACTACATGAACTTGGGGGATTTTCGAAACGCGCTGGACTGCTTCAAGCCGTTTGCCGGCAGTGCCCCGGTGGACGGATACATCGCGGAGTGTCGGAAGAGGCTATAGCCGGTCCAAATTTCGGGACCGAACTCGTAGGTTGGGCTGAGAGCAACGAAGCCCAACAATGAATTGCCCGGCGAAAAATGGATACGCGTTTTCAGGCAGGCGCCACCTCGACCCGGCTGCAATGAAAAGCGCTGGTCTGGCCCGCATCGGTCAGCCGCTGGCTGGTGAGCTGATTGACCCCCTTGCCTTCCGGGTGAAGGCCGGGCCAGCGCAGCCCTTCAGCCACTAAGAGTTCGGGTCGAGTGTCTTCGGTCACACGGGCTGTCAGATGGCATTCGCCCCGGTCGTTGTAGACCCGCACCAGGCTGCCGTCTGAAATCCGCCGTTGCGCTGCGGTGTGGGGGTGGATCAGAACACTGGGGGGGCCGGCCGCCTGGCGAAGGGCCGCAATTTCGTTGAAGGCCGAGTTGAGGAAAAGCCGATGCGGCGGGGTGATGAATTCCAGCTCGTATCGGCTGCCCCCCTCAGCGTCGCGAACCGGTCGTCCGTCCGGAAGCGGGTCCAGTCCCATATCGGCCCAGGTCTGTGAAAAGAATTCGACTTTGCCCGACGGGGTGGCAAAAGACTCGGCATAGGGGTTGTCGGCAATGTTCAGGCGAACCGCCCTGCCGGAAAGAATTCGATCGTTGTCCAACCCCGCCATATAGGGCGATGGGTCCGCCAGAAGTTTTTTAACGCACTCGTCTTCGGTCATGGAAAAAACCGGTTCGACAAACCCCATCTTCCGCGCCAGGGCCTGAAAAATGGCGAGGGTCGATCGGCTTTGTCCCACCGGTGAAATGACCGGCTCGGCCAACTGGAGGTAGTTGTGGCCGAAAGCGCGATACAGGTCCTTGACTTCCAGGAAGCTGGCCCCGGGCAGCACGATGTCGGCCATGCGGGCCGTATCGGTCATAAACATCTCCTGAACCGAGACGAAAAGATCCTCCCTTGCCAGGCCGGCCATCACCTGCCTGGACTGGGGGGCAACCGCCGCCGGATTGGACAGGTAGACGTGCAGGTGCCGGATCGGCGGGTTTTCCAGTGTGGTCAGGGCCTGGCCGAGTTGGACCATGTTGACCCAACGGGTCCCAGGCGGGCACAGATCGGGCCGGGTCAAGAAGGAAAGATCGGATGGCGCCCCGCCGAGCGATCGGGTGATGCCGGCGCCGGGCCGGCCAAACGCGCCCGCCAGCCCAGGCAGAAGGGCAATGGTCCGCAGCGCCATGGCCCCGGCGAGCTGTCGTGCCGGGCCCCAGCCGGTCCGGATGTAGGGGCTCTTGGCCCGTCCGTATCCTATGGCCAGTTCACGAATCTGATCGGATGCCACCCCGCAGATTCCGGCCGTCTTTTCCGGCGAGTAATCGGCAGCTCGGTCTTTAAGGGCTTCGAAGCCGACGGTTCGCCTGGCAATAAAGTCATGATCGAGAAGATTTTCCTCGATCATCACGTTCATCATGGAAAGGGCCAGGGCCGCATCGGTGCCCGGATGAATCATCAAATGGGTGTCGGCCCGTTTGGCGGTCTCTGTCCGGTACGGATCGACGACCGTCAGGCAGGCACCGTTTTTCCTGGCCCTCTGAAAAAAGGGCCAGGCGTGCAGATTGGTGGTCAGGGTATTGGACCCCCAGATGATAATAAAATCCGAAGACGCAGCGGTTTCAATGGCCGTTGATGGGCCGCCGCCCACACTGGCCGTAAACCCGGCGGTGGCTGCCGCTCCGCAGATGGTGGGCTTCATCCGGCTGGCCCCCAGCCTGTGAAAAAAAGCATGCCCCGCATGACGATGGACAAGCCCCATGTGCCCAGCGTAATAGTATGGCAGGACCGCTTCCGGTCCGCAGGCAGCGGCCGCCCTGACAATCTGTTCCGAAATCCGATCCAGTGCCTCGTCCCAAGCAATGGCGGCAAACCGGCCTGATCCCTTGGGGCCGGTTCGGATCAGCGGGGTCAGGATCCGTTCGGCGTTGTGGACATGATCGGGGAAGTAGGCCGCCTTTTTACAGATGAAGCCTCGTGTAAAGGGATGCTCCGGATCGCCCTTGACGGCAGTGATTCTGCCGTTCCGGACTTTGACCAGCAAACCGCAGGTATCCGGACAATCTTTTGTACAAACCGAGCGTTTCCACATCGCAAGATCTCCGTTTCGGAAAGCATAGCGCTTTCATGATCGAGCTGCTGCGACATCTTAACCCATCAACCGTCTTTGTGCAGCATCGGGATAAACTTTCTATTGGCCTTCGGGAAGGGATAATCGTCTAGACGGCGGGAAAGCACCCAGGCAAAATCGACGGGGCCGTTTAATGCGACCTTTCCTTTTTCGTACCGGCAGCAAAAGACGTCCATCACGATCTTGAAATGGGTGTAGGCGTGGCGCACCCGGGCAATTCGCTCTTCGACCGTCACCGTCAGGCCCACCTCTTCTGCAATCTCTCTTTGACAGGCGGCCTCGGCGGATTCTCCTTTCCGGATCTTTCCGCCGGGAAACTCCCACAGCCCTCCGAGCAGCCCGTCTGGTTTTCTTCTGGTAATCAGCACGCGCCCGTTTTTGTATACCACCCCCACGGCGATGGCATATTCGGGCACCGGCCGCCTTTTGTTCCGCACGGGAAACGCCGCCACCGAATCGCTTTGGCGGACCGCGCAAAAACTGGCAAGGGGGCAGCGGTCGCAGGCGGGGTTTCGGGGGATGCAGACCAGGGCGCCGAGCTCCATGAGCGCCTGATTGAAGGCCCCCGGGTCCGGGAGATACAGCAGGCGCTGGGCTTGCCGCTGAAACACGCTGTCGGCGCCGGGCCCGTTCACCGGAGTTTCGATCATCAATAACCGGGCCAGAACCCGTTTGACGTTGCCGTCCACCACGGCAAAGGGCTTTCCAAAGGCGATGGAAAGCACCGCCGCGGCGATGTAGGCCCCGACACCGGGCAGGCTCCGAAGATCGTCGGGATCGTCCGGCAGACGCCCCCCGAACCGGTCGACGACAATTCCCGCGGCCCGGTGAAGATTCCGGGCCCGGGCGTAGTATCCCAGGCCTTCCCAGACCCGCAGCACCTCCTGCTGATCGGCCCGGGCCAGGTCTGCAACGGTTGCAAAGGCTTCCAGAAACCGCTCGTAATAGGAAATGACCGTCTCGACCCGGGTTTGCTGGAGCATGACCTCCGACACCCATATCCGGTAAGGATCGTCGGTCTGCCGCCACGGCAGTTCTCGCCGATGGTTCCGGTACCACGACAGAAGCTGCCTGCGGATGTTGCCTGTACTCATGACGCCTTTATCGCCCTTTGTGTGCGATATGTCCGAACCGAATCGGTGGAGTAGATGGCCAGCGCCGTCCAGATCAGGGCAAAGGTAAGCAGCTGGGAGGAAGAAAGCGGTTCACCCCATAAAAACACCGCCAGCAAAAAAGTGCCGGTCGGGGCGATGTACTGGAGAAATCCCATGGTGGCCAGTCGAAGCCTCCGGGCGCCCCGCGTAAACAATACCAACGGCAGCGCCGTCACCAGGGCTGCGGCCATGAGCAGCAGGTCGATTCTAAAGCCGATGTGCAAAAACGCCCCCCGGCCGACGCGGTCCAGATAGACCAGGTATCCGACAGCCGGAATCGTCAGCAGCATCGTTTCCACCGTCAATCCGACCAGAGAGCCCACCGGTGCGGTCTTGCGGATCAGCGCATAAAATCCGAAGCTGAACGCCAGGCCCAGGGATACCCAGGGCAGCCGTCCGTATAATAAAAGCAGATTCAAGACGCCTGCTGCGGCCAGAAGCACTGCCGCCAGCTGAAGAGGCCGCAGCCGTTCTCGGAGAAACACCGCGCCGAGCAGCACATTGACCAGGGGGTTGATGTAGTAGCCGAGGCTGGTCTGCAGTACGTGATCGCTGTTGATGGCCCAGATGAACAAAAACCAGTTGAAGCCCACCAGAAGTGTGCTGGCCGCAAGCGGCAGCAGAATGCGTTTTTGGGTCAGGGCGCGGGCGAACTCGCCCCATCGTCCCTGAACCAGGATCACCGGCACCAGAAAGACAAACGACCAGATCATCCGGTGCATGAGAATCTCAAAGGCCGGAACACTCTTGAGAGTCTTGAAATAGATCGGGCTCAGCCCCCAAATCAGGTATGCCGGCACCGCACAGGCCAGTCCGATCAGGGTACGGGAGGCCTCTTGGGCGGCTTGATCTGGTTCCATGGTTTCGAGCCTCTCCAAAATTGACTCAACTTTCGGATTTCATCATGCCGCGAAATGAAAAATTTGCTGCCGGTATACGAACTCGCCCCAAAGGAGCTCAGACAGCGTATACCGCCATCAAATCACCCATTTCGCTTCACTGGAAGCGAAACCCAGAAGCTGCGTATTAAGAAAGACGAATTCATAGACCACCTGCTTTCGGTTGTCAAAATCGGCCGGTTTCATGGAGCCGTGCCATTGACAACAAAAATGACAATTGTACTGGCTTGAAGTTTCACATAATTCCCGCCGCTGACCGCGAGGCAATCAGGTTAATTACAATGGAAGCCCCATTCTTCGACAAGATATCTATTTGAATTTTAATTATTTTTTTGTTCATTTTCTTTGCTCGCCCAAAGAAAACGAACCAAAAGAAAGGGCGCCCTGCGCCCCGCTTCTTCCTGCGCTTCTCGATCCGGCCGGGGCCCTTTCGAACTCGGCCCCCAAAGAACGGGGGCCTCAAACAGCGAAAGGGCCTGATCCGGCCGGATTTGCGATGCTTGGGGCTTCGCTCTTCGAGCTACGACCCCACACGGCGGC